>JACQRN010000057.1 GCA_016206515.1 Planctomycetota bacterium
CGTCCGATGTTTCGTTGTCCGGGCTCCATCGCGGAAATGTTCGACTGGGGGATCCTGCTCTTCCTGGCGAGTTCCGCCTGCGTCATTTCCTGAAGCTCGCGGAGCGCGCGGAGCATCTCCCCTGGCGAGACCTTCCGGTTTACCTTGGCACGGACAAAATCCTTCGGGTCGATCTTCATCGGCCACCTCCCATTCAATACTTGTGCGGATTGATGTCGATCACATAGACCTCAAACCGCATCTCCCGGACCACGTAGATGAGACGCCACTTCTTCCCGAGCCGCGAGGACCGAAAGCCTCTCCACTCCCCCTGCAGCGCCTCGTCGTGAAACCCCTTTACCAGCCGCAGTCCCCATGGCCCCTCCAATTCCACAATGCGCTTCCATGCCTCGTACTTGGTCTGCACCTGATTCGGAAGCCTCCACAGATTCCTGGAGACAGCCCGCTTCTCCAAGACAGACCACATACCTCTTTGAATATATACCTCATCAGACAAACACGGTCAAACCGCCGCGCCAAGGGCGGTGTCCTGGTTCCGCGGGCGGGCACTCGCAAGGGACACTGGAGGCTGGAATCGGGCTTCGGTGCCCCCCCCTTCTTCATCAGTTGATGGGAAAGACTACTTCCCCGCCAGATCCCTCACCGTCGCCCCATCAAGGGAGCGGGCCACTCCCTCCTGGACCTTCGCGAGGACGGCGCGGACTTCCTTGGAAGGGAGGCGCGCCTGACTTTCGCCGGGGGCGACCGCCTCGCCCTCGACCGTGCCGCGGCGGAGCGAGGCGAGCACCTCCGCGATCCGGATCTGCCCGGGGTCGCGCGCGGGGAGGTATCCGGGGGACCGGCCCCCGACCTCCGCCAACACACCGGCGTTCACGAGATCCTCGACGACCGCGTTGACGCGGCGGATCGGGATCCGTGCGGAGGCCTGGAACTCCTTCGGACGCCACGGCCCCCCGGAGCCGTTGGCGTACCGCGCGACGACCTCCCCGAGCACCTCCAGGGCGATCCTCTCGCGCTCCGCCTGGGGGAGCGTCTCCACCTGCATCTCGCGCGGGAACGTGTCGGCGTTCTGGTGCGCGAAGGCGACCTCCGCGCCGAAGATCACAATCAGCCACCCGAGGTAGAGCCAGACGAGGAACGCCGGGAGCGCCGCGAACGTCCCGTAGACCGTGCTGAACTGGGAGATCCCGATCTGGAACCGGATATAGAGGTACTGCGAGGCGTACCACAATGTCCCGGCGACGATCCCGGCCATGAGACCGGAGCGGAAGCGCACCTGCGTGTTCGGCATGAACATGTAGAAGGCGGTGAACGCGACCGCCACGGTGACGAACGGCAGCCCGCGCAGCCCCTTCAGGTAGAGCCACGCCAGGGGGCCCAGCCACTCGGTCACCTTCGCGACCACCGTCTGACTCGACAGGGACGCGTTCAGCCCGGAGGCGACGACGAGGAGGACCGGGACGATCACCGAGACGCAGAGGTAGTCGCTCACCTTCCGCGTCAGCGTGCGCGAGCGCCGGACCCCCCAGATGTCGTTGAACGTCTTCTCGATGCTTCCGAGCCCACGCAACCA
This sequence comes from Planctomycetota bacterium, assembly GCA_016206515.1. Taxonomy (GTDB): domain Bacteria; phylum Planctomycetota; class SBBH01; order SBBH01; family JACQRN01; genus JACQRN01. The sequence goes on from JACQRN010000057.1 coordinate 1,574, forward strand.
GCCGTACACCAGGATCACGAGCCCCACCCACCCGAGTTTCGTGAGGTCGGTGGTTTGGATCACGGAGACGACGTTCTGCACCAGGGGACGCACCTGCGAGAGGTGCTCGGGAATCCTGTCCACCAGGAACCCCCCGAGTTTCTCGTGCGCGCCGAACGCCTTGGCGATGGCGAACATCAGCGCCATCGCCGGAACGATCGTCACCAGCGTGATGTACGTAAGCGCCGAGGCGCGCAACGGACACCGATCCCGGACGAAGCCGCGGACAACCAGGAGAGCCGTCCGCAGACCGTGCAGGAGCGTGCGCCGACCCCGCCGCAGGTCGCCGACCTCGATCTCCCAGACGTCCCGGCGCAGGAACCTCTGCGCCCTCTGGAAGCGCTCCCCCCACCCCTGCCCCTGACTCCCGGCCTGCATGGCGGGGAATTGTACCCCCGCTTCAGCACCTTGCCCGGGAATGCCGAAGGGGTACAGTAACCACATGAAGGTTGCACTCATCAACGTCTCCCAGGTGGAGGTGTACGGGAACCTCTCCGCCGTCCGCCCCACCCACCCCCCGCTCGGGCTGGCGTACCTCGCCTCCTACATCGAGCGTACCGGCCACAAACCGTTCATCATCGACCAGGATGCCCTGGGGATGACCGACGAGCAGATGATCCAGAAGCTCGCCGAGGAGCGGCCGGGGATGGTCGGGATCACCGTGGTCACCCCGTCGTTCCCGCGGGCGACCCGCGTGGCGGCGAGGATCAAGCAGGCGCTCCCGGACACGCCGGTGGTGCAGGGGGGGATCCACCCGACGATCGTCCCGCGCGACGCGCTGGTCCCGGATCCGTGGGACATCGTCGTGAAGGGGGAGGGGGAGGAGACGCTCGCGGAGCTGGTCGCGGCGCTCGAGGCAAAGCGCCCCCTCGACGGGATCCGCGGCGTGCTGTTCAAGCGGGACGGGCAGATCGTCGAGAACCCGCCGTGCCCCCTGATCCCGGACCTCGACGTCCTGCCGTTCCCCGCCCGTCACCTGTACCCGAACATCCGATACTCCTACCCGGACGCGATGGAGCACCCGGTGCAGCCGATCTTCACGAGCCGCGGGTGCCCGGCGAACTGCACCTACTGCCAGACGAAGAACATCTTCACGCGCAAGTTCCGCGTCCACTCGGCCCGGTACGTCGTCGACGAGATCGAGGAGTGCGTCAATAAGTACGGCGCGAGAGAGATCCACATCTGGGACGACAACTTCACCACGCGCAAGGACCGCGTCCTCGAGATCCGCGACGAGATCAAGCGGCGCGGGATCCGGGTCAAGTTCGCCTTCCCGAACGGCCTGCGGGCCGACTACATCAACTTCGAGGTCCTGAAGGCGCTCGTCGACATGGGCGCGTACTCGATCTCGTTCGGGATCGAGTCGGGGAACGACAAGGTGCTCAAGTTCATCGAGAAGGGGGAGTCGCTCGACCGGGTACGACAGAGCGTCCGCTGGGCGCAGCAGGTCGGCCTCGAGGTATGGGGATTCTTCATGCTCGGCTTCCCCATCGACACGCGCGAGACGATGCAGGACACGATCGACTTCGCCAAGGAACTCGACGTCGACGTCGCCAAGTTCCACATCCTGCAGCCGTACCCCGGCTCGAAGGTGTACTACCAGCTCGAGGAGATGGGGCTGATCACGAACCGCAACTACGAGGACTACGGCATCCACACGCGCCCGGTGCACAAGCTGCCGGGGCTGACCGAGGACGACATCCTCGCGATCCAGAAGAGCGCGTACCGCCAGTTCTACCTGCGACCGCGAAAAGTCTGGCAGCACCTCAAGCGCGTCCGCTCGATCGCGCGCCTGCGCTCGAAGGTAAAGATGGGGCTGGCGATCCTCAAGGTCTGCGCGATCGGATCGAGCGAGAAGCGCCTCGCCGGCGAGTACGACTCCCCCGCCCCCGGGCCCGATCGGAAACCCGAGAACATCCCCTCCCAGGTCGCGGTCCCGGACTGGAAGCAGGTCCAGCAGAGGATCGAGTCGCTCGAGGGGAACATCCAGGAGCGGATCATCACGGCGGAGGACTGGGAGCGGCAGGACCGGAAGTAGGCGCGTCCCGCCCCGCCTGCGCGGGTGGGATCGTGTTCAACAGCAGGGCCCTTGCCGCGCCGACCGCCTCCTGCGAACCCGCCACGGCCAGGACGTCCCCCGATCGCAGGACCTCCTGTCCGGTAGGGACCAGGATCCCCTCCTCGCCGCGGGTGATCGCCAGGACGGTCGCGCCAGTGAACCCCCGGAGGTTGAGCGCGACCAGCGTCCGCCCCACCGCCGCGCTCCGAGCGTCCAGCCGAACGGGAACCGGCTCGCCCAACCCCGGGAGAAGATGCCGGACCTGCGCGAGCGTGCCTGTCCCCGGGGTGGCGCCGCCCCGGCGGGCCTGGGCCGCGAGCACCTCGACGATCATCTCGGCCCCCGCCCGGACGTGCCCCTGGAGGTTCGCCGCGCTGCGCCAGAACGCGAACCCGAAGGCGGACAGCAGCAGGACGAGCAGCAGGACGCCGGGGACGCCGGGGAGAAACGGCTGGGTGAGGGCGAGGAGAGGCAACCCCACCAGAAGAAGGACGGCGAGCTGGAGGGTCACGACCAGGGCCCGCCGGGGAGCCGCCGCGGAGTCGAGCCTCCCCTCCCGGAACGCGGGGAACGCCGCGTCGGCGAGCGTGACGCCCAAGCGCCTGGCGATCCGCACGATGCCGACGCACAGGGGCGAGGCGAGCGCGGCCGTCCCCGCGAGCACCAGCGCGCGCGACACGGCGCCGGTGACCTCCAGCCTTCCGACGACGAACCCGGCGGCCCGGTCCGAGAAGACGGCGGCGCCGATCACCAGCCCCGCGAGCAGGACGGCGTCCAGGGCGAGCAGCGCGGCCAGCCGCCGGACCGCCGCGCCCGCCGTACCCCGCCGCGGCGACGCCCGCAACCTCTCGACCCAGCTCCCGTACAGCGAGGCGAACGTCTGGAGCGGCTGGGGGAGCCTCTGGTCGACGAACGCCGCGACGGGCCCCGAACCCCGGATGAGCCCGGGCGTCGTCAGGGTCGTCACGGCGGAGACGGCGACCGCGACCGGGTAGAGGAAGTCGCCGGTCGCGCCGAGCGAGATCCCCAGGGCTGCGATGATGAACGAGAATTCACCGATCTGCGCGAGGCTCATCCCCGCCTGGATGGAGGTGCGCGTCCCGTTCCCGGTGAGGAACGCCCCCGCGGAGACGCTGGCCACCTTCCCGACGATCACGACCACGGTGAGAACGGCGACCGCCGCCCCGTGCCGCGCGACCAGCGCGGGGTCGATCTGCATCCCCACCGACACGAAGAAGACGGCCGCGAACACGTCCCGCACCGGCTGGATGAGCCGCCGGATCTCCCTTTCCTCGCCGGACTCGGCGACCAGCGACCCGGCGAGGAAGGCGCCCAGGGCGACCGGATACCCCATCTGTTGCGTCAGGAGCGCGATCGCGAAGCAGAGCCCAACGCTGGCGACAACCGTCGTCTCCGCGCGCCCCAGCCGGTGGAGGACGCGCACGGCGCGCGGCACGACGAGCATCCCCCCGGCCACCAGGCAGACGAGGAAGACGACGAGGCGGGCGCTCGACCTCGCCAGGACGTCGGCCGACACCCCGTCCCCGGCAGAGATCGCCGTGAGGGCGGCCATCAGGACGACGGCGATCAGATCCTCGACCACGAGGATCCCGACGACCAGCTCGCGGAGCCTCCCCGTGATCCCACGCTCCTCGAACGCCTTGGCGATGATCGTCGTGCTCGAGATCGAGATCAGGGCACCAACGAAGAGGCTCTCATGGGTCGTCCAGCCGAAGGCGCGCCCCGCCACGAAACCGACCCAGAACATGATGCTGCACTCGACGACGGCCGTCAGACCGGCCGTGGGGACGACCTGGAGAAGATTCCGCAAGCTGAAACCGAGCCCCAGCGAGAACATCAGGAGGATGACCCCGAGTTCCGAGAGCGTCCGGATGATCGCGGGGTCGGCGACCAGGGGGATCGGCACATGGGGACCGACGATCAGCCCCGCGAGGATGTATCCGAGCACGACCGGCTGCCGGAGGCGCTGGAACAGGACGGTCGTCACCGCCGCGACGCAGAGGACCAGCGTCAGGGCCTGGAGGAACTCGTGCGGATCGTGCATGGTCGCCGCCGCGCCCGCGCGCGACGGCGCGCGCAGGATACGCCGTCAGGGTCCGCGCGGCGCGCGCGAATTCCGCCGCGCGTTCACGCGGGAAGCGCCCGCACCTCCCCCGTCGAGCCGTTGACCCGCACCCGCGCGGCCTTGGCGAGGCGCTCGCGGACACCGGCGAGGGAGCCGACGGCGGGGAGGCGCGCCTCGCGCGCCAGGATCGCGCCGTGGGAGAGCGCGCCGCCGGCCTCGCAGAGGACCGCGGCGGCGCCGGTCAGGCGCTCGGCCCAGGCGGGGGTCAGCGCGCGCAGGAGAACCACCGCCCCCGCGGGGGCGTCGGCCGGCGCATCCGGCCCGACCCAGGGAGCCCCCTCCGCCAGCCCCGGACTGAACGGGATCCCGCGATGCACGCCGGGCGGGTCCGCGGACGCCAGGGGATGCTCCGCGTCCGACCGGACCGCCCACGGGGGGCAGAACGATTCCCAGGCGCGCGCGTGCGCGGCGCGCTCGTCCGCGGTGCGGCGCAGCCGCCCCGCGCCCGCGCGGCGGCGCGCGAGATCGTGAAGTTCCTCGGGGCGGAGATCGAACACACGCTCGCCGATCCCGAGCGCGTTCGCCAGGGCGAGCGCGACGCGACGAACCTCATCGAGGGCGCGCAGGGCGACGTCCTTCGTCTCCTCCCGCAAGGCCTGGAGCGACGGGCCGGAGGGAACCGCGGCGGACGCCTCCGCCGCGAGCCGCTCGGCGGCAACCCGGCACGGCGCGCGCGGATCCCATTCCCCCCAGCGGGCACCGGCCAGGTCCATCTCGTGGGGCCCCCGGTGCGGCCCCTCCCCCGACGCCGCTCCCCCCGGGGCAAGCCCCCCGGGGCGAGCTCCACCGGGCGACCCGGCGACGTCGCCGATCAGGACCCCCGCGCGAATCCACGGGAGCGCCCCCTCGCGCGCCCAGTGGAGAGCCATCTCCTCGAACCGGCGGACGAGGGGCGCGCCCTCCCGCGGCAGGGGCTCCGCGCGCTGGCGCTCCACCCACCGCTCTGCGGCGGGCCGCTCGCGATCCGTCCATTCCCGCCACAGGCGGGACGCCGGGTGCCTCGACTTCCAGACGCATCGGACAAGCCGCAGGAACCTCCGGGGAGAAAGCAGGAGCCGAAGGATCGCCCCCTTCCCCGCCACCGGGCGCACCTGGCCGAAACGGTCGACCTCGAACCGCGCCGGGACGCCGTAGTCGTGGAACGGCTGCACGCGGTCAATCCGCAGGTACAGACGTCCCGCCAGCGCCTCCACGGGCGTCAGGACATCCGGGGGCAGGGGATGCCCGAGCGAGGCGCAGGCGAGGCCGTACGCCCCATCCGGCGCCAGAAGCCGCTCCCAGAGCCACTGGGTCAGCGCACCGGGCACTTCGAGCCCCTCCGAGAGGGGGGCGCGCGTCCAGGTCCTTCCGGCTCCCTGCGCACGGAGGCGCGCCTCCTCCGCCGCCACGACCGCGGCGATCTCGGCGGGCGGCGGTCCCTCGGCGAAGGTGGTCACCGGACGGACCTGGAGGATCCAGACCCCCCCGTTGTCGATCCCCCACTCGATATCCGCGGCCCCGTCGAGGAGCTCCTCGCTCGCCTCCCCCAGGCGCGCGAGCTGCCCCGCGGCGTGCGGAGGGAATCCCGCGGGAAGCGTCCCGGCCAGCAGCGCCCCGCCCGCTCCCAGGCGCAGACGGATCGGGTCCGCCTCCCCCGACAGGAGCGGCCCCGGGTGCCCCTCCACCATCTCCACGAGGTATCCCGGCGCGGCGTCGAGCGGGTCGCTGGTGAACAGCGCCCCGCCCCACCGCGCGCAGATCTGCCTCTGGACGAGCACCGCCACCGGGCGCTCGGCGCCCGAGGCGGCGACGCGTTCGACGGCCTCGACGACACCGGACGCCGGCACATCGAGGAGAGTCAGGAACCGCCCCGCCCCGCTCGACCGCGCGCCGTCTTCGATCGGGGCGCTGCTGCGCACCGCGAACCGCTCCTCGGAGTACCGCGCCAGCCACTCCCCGAGCGGCTCGATCCCTTCCGGCAGCAGACGTCCCCCCTCGAACGCCTCGACCGGCAGGGCGATCCCGAGCGGGACCGGGGCGCCCCGCCGCGCAAGGCGCGCCAGGTGCGACGCCTTGCCGCCGTAGGAGGCAACCTCCCCATCGGGGACGTCCTTCAGGGGGAGGACGGGCATTGGGAAGGATCGTACCCGGCGCCGCTCCGTGTCGTCCCGAGGAGCATTCGATCAGACATCGAGCGACGAGGGACCTATGTTCGCGCGCTACACACATAGGTCCCTCGGGGCCGCGATGTCATTCCGACGGGCCCCTCGGGACGACAACGCCTACCGATGCCCCTCGAAACACAGGAAATCAAACGCCGGACCACCGACGTAGAGACGGTTCCCGACCAGGGCAGGACTGCCCAGGATCCCGGTCCCTGCGGCGAGAAGCCCCTCCGTCTCCTCGCGCCACAGGACGCGGCCGTCTTCAGGATCGAGCCCGACGATCGCGCCGGAGCAGGTCGCCGCGACGATCGCGTCGGCCCCCCATGCCGGCGAGGCGAGGACCGCCTTCCCGAGCGCGGTCGACCAGACCTGACGGCCGTCCCCGGCGTCGATCATCCGTACGGTTCCGTCCGCGCAGCCGAAGCAGGCGCGGCCGTCCCGAACTGCGAACGTAGACATCACGACGTCGGGAAGATCCTTCTCCCAGAGGAGCGCGCCGGAGCGCGCCGAGAGGCAGACGACCTTTCCCGGAGAGGGGGGCTGGTCCGCGCCGAACTGCCTGTGCCCGACGCCAAACAAAACGTCCTCTCCCGCCAGGGCAGGCGGCCCCCAGGCGCTCGCCGGAACCGGATGCTTGCGGACCACACGCCCATCGGCGGGGTCGACAACGTAGAGCGCTGGATCCTCGTACCCGGACTCCAGGAAGAGGAGGCCGTTCGCATGGAGAGGCGCGCCGTCGCAATGCGACCCCTCCAGGTGCCAGATCTCCTTCCCCGCGAGGTCCACGGCGTACACCCCGTCCGGCCCCGCGCCGAACACGATGCGGTCGGGCAGGACCGCCGGGGACGATTCGACATGCCCCTTCGTCTCGAACTTCCAGAGGAGCCGGCCGGTCGAGACATCGATGCAGTGAAGGGAGCACCCCGTGTCGACATGGAGCCCCTCTCCCACATAGACCCTCCCTCCCGCGACCGCCGGAGAAGAGAAGATGCCGTACAGGGTCGGGAACGCCCAGACGACATTCCCCGTGGCTGCGTCGAAGCAGTAGAGGCGGCCGTTCTCCGCCCCGGCGAAAACCCGCTCCCCCACGACCGCGGGGGACGAGGCGAAGACACCGCGCCGGATCGGCTCGCGGAAAGACCACGCATGCCGGATCCCGCCGCGGAACGCCCCCTCGCCCCGCACGCCGAGCCGATCCGCGCCGCCGCGGAACATCGGCCAGTCGGCGTCCACGGGAATCGGCGGAGAACCTGCCGGGGCACGGGGGACGAGCACCCAGGCGCCCGTGCCGACCGCAGCAACAACCAGGAGGACGAACGCCCACTTCAAGAAGCGCCGCATCCCGAACCTTCGGCGCGCCCACCACGCCGCGACCGCCGCGGCGAGAGCCACGAGCGCCTGGGGGAGGAACGAGAGGAGGATCGCGAGAGGGCCGCCGAGGAGAGGGACGATGGAAAGAGTCAAATGGGACCCGCGGGAGCCACCCTACTCGACGAGCCTCTCCGCGACCCACGCCGGCCACTGCGCCCTGTCCGCCGGAGGCTCGACGTCGAGAAGTCTCAGCAGCCACTCCCTGTGAATCGTCTCGACCGATCTCCCTCCCACCTCCCGGGCAAACGTCTCGGGAGGACCGTTCGCGGCGGACTCCGTGAGCAGAAGCGCGATCGTGCCTGCGGTCTCCCCGGGCGGCACCCCCCATTCCGAACGGTTGACGAGGTACACCATGAGGCGTTCCGACACGGCCTGAAGGAGCCGCGCCCATTCTTCGACATCCAGCCCGACAGGCGACACCCGCTCCTGCAGCTGCGACATCCAGAGGCGGTAGAGCCCCGCCCAGTCTTCCGTCGAGGCGCAATCCAGCGCCAGGAGGCACCCGAACGCGGCCTCGTACACCTCGCGCGTCACGCCGTTCTTCGCCGCCGCCAGGAGGATCCTCGCGCGGTGCGCGACCCCCGGATCGGCGCTCGCGGCGGCCGCCTCCAGGATCGGCGCGGCCGAGAGGCCGAAATCCCGGACGACGACAAGCGCCTCCTCGGAGGCAGCCTCCCGCGTCTGCCAATCCGGATCCCCGAGGCGGGAGACCGCGCTCACAAGCAACCGCCGCGCCCGCTCGTCGAGATCCCGCGGAGCGTGCGCGCCTTGCGCGACCCGCAGGAGTTGTTCGCGCGAATCCGGGCTGATCCCTGCCGCAACAAGCCGTCCCCGACCAGACAAGCAGTCAGGACTCATGTACCCCCCCGCCCACCCCTCGGACTTCGCC
>JACQRN010000058.1 GCA_016206515.1 Planctomycetota bacterium
CCTGCGGACCCTCGTGCGCCGCGCCGAGACGCTGGAGGACCTCTTCGCACGGACAGTGATCGAGAAGGACGAGGAAAGGAAATGAGGGGGTTCTACGTCCTGGTCCGCCGCGAGCTCATGGCCTACTTCCTCGGGCCGTCCGCGTACCTGTTCCTGGCGGGGTTCCTCGCGGTGCAGGGGTACTGGTGCTGCTACCTGCTCGACATCGCCCGCGACCCCGTTCGCGGCGGCCTCGACAACTTCTTCGAAGGGTACGTCAGCGGGTTCCTTCCCGTCTTCATGCTCCTGATGGTCCCGGTGATCACGATGCGCCTGCTCGCCGAGGAGAAGCGCGCAGGAACCCTGGAGACGCTCGCCACCGCGCCGATCGGGGACGCGACGATCGTCCTGGCGAAGTTCTCCTCCGCGTTCCTTTTCTACGTGTTCCTGTTCGCGATGACCTTCTCCCACGTGGCGACCTACATCGACCACATCGTGACCCCCACCTGGAAGATCCTGGGGTGGACCCCGCCGTACGGCTTCCTGGGGGCGATGCTCGCCTGGGGGTGCCTGGCGTCCGCCGCGTGGGCGCTCGGGCGGTTCTCCGACCGGGACGCGGTCTGGGGGATGGTGGCGACCGCCGCCTTCGCGGCGTGCGTGGCGCTCCTGATCCTGTATGTGAAAAAGGCCCCGGAGGGGATGCCGGACATCACCAAGATCGCGGCGGGGTACGTCGGCGCGCTCCTGTTGGGCGCGACATTGCTCTCGGTGGGGCTCCTCTTCTCGGCGCTGGCCCAGAACCAGGTGACCGCCGCGATCCTGTCCGGCTCCGGCCTCGGTGTCTACCTCCTGTTGAGCGCGCTGGCGGGGCAGTCGCGCGCCAAAATCCCCTGGACGGAGAACACCCGATGGGCCGAGAAGACCTGGGGGGACGTCCTCGGATACGTCAGCATGTTCCAGCGACCCCAAGCGTTCAACGCAGGGCAGGTCCAGCTCGACTCGCTCCTCCTGGCGCTGTCCGTGATCGCCTTCTTCCTGTTCGCGACGGTGAAGGCGGTCGAGTCGAGGAAGTGGAGGTAATCCTGATGGCCAACGTCCTGAAGCACCGCGCGGCGATCTGGACGAACGTGGGGGTCTCCCTGCTCCTGGCGCTCGCCGGGGTGGTCCTGATCAACATCGTCGCCAACCGCTTCCAGGTCGCGTGGGACTGGACGACGACCGGGGAGTTCACGCTCCACAACCACACGAAGCAGGTCCTGCGCACCCTCCCCACGGACTCCACGGTCACCGCGGTGGCGTTCTTCCTGCCGGTCCCCCCCGATCCGAGGATGGGCGTCTTCCACGCGGAGGTCGTCGGTCGCACGCGCCAGATGCTCGAACTGTACAAGGCCGAGGCCGGGGACCGGCTGCGCGTCGAGTTCGTCGACCCGTACCGCGACAGGGACCGGGCCGAGCAGCTGAAGAAGGAGTTGGGGATCTCCCTTGAAAGCCAGGACCAGGACATGGTGATCCTGCGCTACCGCAACGCGGAGGAGCGGCTCAAACTCCTGGAGGACCTGGGCGTCCCCGAGTTCGTCAGCGGGTACGGGGAGGCCCGGATGAAGTCGTTCATCGGGGAGGCGGCGCTCACGACCGCCCTGATGAAGGTGACGACCGGAGAGGCGAAGGAGATCCTCTGGATCACCGGGCATGGGGAGACGGTCGGCGCCCCCCCCTCCGAGAACCCGGAGGAGCGGCAGCGGTACGCCCCCGAAGGGTTCGACGCCATGCGCCGGTACCTCACCGAGAACGAGGGGATCCGGATCCGCGACGAGTTGCTCCAGTCTCTCACCGAGATCCCGAAGGAGACGCACCTGGTGGTGATCGCCAACCCGAAGACGCCGTACCTCGAGGGGGAGGTCGGGATGCTCCGCTCCTACCTCGACGGGGGGGGGCGGCTCCTGCTCCTGCTGGAACCGTTCCCGGTGCGCGGGGCGTCCCCGCAATCGCTCGGGCTCAACCCCCTCCTGGAGCCGTGGGGGTTGCGCATCCTCCCGGGGGTGGTCTGGGAGCGCGAGCGGCGCCTGCGCCAGAACTACCCGTGGGAGTTCCTCGGGATCGACTTCAACGACTTCCACCCGGTCACGCAGGCGTTCGCGATGATGCGGCGCAGGCAGGAGATCCACCCGATCCTGGTGCGCGAGGCGATCGGGCTGGAGGTCCTGACCGAGGGGCGTCCCGCCGGGGTCACGCCGATGTCGGTCCTGGGGACGACCCCCCAGGGGCTCCTGAAGGTCGATTTCGCCAGCGGCGAGATCAACCGCTCCGTCGACCGGGAGGGGGCGCAGCCGCTCCTGGCGGTCTCCGAGAAGATCATCCAGGATCTTCCCGCCGAGGATGCAGCCGAGGACGCCGCCTCCCTAAAGGAGGCGATCAAGACGCGCCTCGTGGTGTTCGCGGACGCGGGGATGGCCACGAACGAGCTCCTCCAGAACGAGGACCACCAGTTCCTCGCGCTCAGCGCCGTCAACTGGCTTCTCGACCGGGAAAGCCGCATCGGGATCCGGGCGGCCGAGCGTTCGACGTCCCGCGTGAACATCGGCGACGAGCAGCTCGGGCGCCTGTGGTGGAAGCTGGTGATCTTCATGCCCGGATCGGGGCTGCTGCTCGGGCTGGTGATGTGGTGGATCAGGAGGGGGGAGTAGGACGATGCGCTGGACGACGACGCTCCTCTTGATCGCAATCGTCGGCGGGCTCGGCCTCTGGGCCTGGCTCGGCGAGGAGCCCCCCACCGGGGAGCGGCCACCCCTGTTCGCCTTCCCCGTGGACAAGGTCTCGCGGGTCCGGATCGAAAGGCCGGACCTTCCCGCCATCGTCCTGGAGCGCGACGGGGAGCGGTGGAAGATGACCGAACCGCTCGCGGTCGGCGCGGACAAGGAGGCGGTCGAGGGGATGCTGCGCCGCCTGACGACCGAACGCCCGATCAGCGAACTCCCCTCGGGGGATGCCGCCTCGTTCGGCCTGTCCCCCGCCCGCGCGACGGTCACCGTTTCCGTCGAGGGGAAGACCCACGTCCTGGAAGTCGGCCAGGCGACCGCGGTCGGGAGCAACCACTACGCCCGCCGGAAGGGGGAGACGACCGTGCTGATCGTCGCCGAGGAGGTCGCCAAGGATGCGACGCTCCCGGTGTCCGACTACCGCAACAAGCGGCCGATCGACTTCGACAAAGCGCAGGTCACGGAGGTCGAGATCGTCCGGGGCGGGACGACCCTGCGCTTGGCGAACGAGGGGGGGCGGCTGTGGCTCCTCTCGCCGCGCCTCATGGCCAGCCGCGAGAAGCTCGACCGGCTCCTGGGGGACCTCACGACGATCCAGGTGAAGCGGTTCGTCAGCGACGCGCCGACCCCCGAGGAACTCGCGCGGTGGGGACTCGATACTCCGCAGGTTTCGTATCACCTTGCCTTCGGCGAAGGGAAGGATCCGCTGGAGGTCCAGTTCGGACGCAAGGCGGAGCGCGACGAGATCCAGGGATATTCGCGGTACGACCAGCACTACATCCGCCTGGCGCACGAGCCGTACGTCTACCTCGCGGAGGTCGCCCGCACGGAGATCCTGACCCGCGAGGCGAAGGACCTGCGCGAGGAGAAGGTCCTGCCGTTCCGCCCGAACGAGGTCGCCTCCATCGAGATCCTCCGCGGGGAGGAGGAACCGCTCCGACTCCGGAAGGACGGCGAGGCGTGGCGGTTCGAGAATGCGGGGCTTCCCACCTCGGAGGCGGACGCCGGGGCGGTGCAGACCCTTCTCGCGGCAGTCTCGGGGGCGACCGCGGAGGAGACCGTGACCGACCCGCGCGCCGCGCGGCAGCACGGCCTCGCCCGGCCCGCGGCCCAGGTCCGCCTTACCCTGGGGAGCGGCATGTCGATGGCCATCGCATTCGGCGAGGCGGAAGGGGAGCGCCTCTGGGTCCGGTCAACCTGGGGCGGGACGGTCGAGGACGCGGTCCTCGGCACGAAGAGCGAGGTCCAGGCCGGTGCGCTGCGGAGCTACGCCGACCTGCGCGACCGGCGGCTGTTCGACGAGTGGGACGACGGCGGCGCCGAGATCGTCGTGACCCGCTCCCGGGACACCACCCGGTTCGTCAAGAACACGCTCCCCAACGGGGAGAAGCGCTGGGTGATCCCGGACTCCGCCGACCCCGAGATCTACCGCCCGGTCGGGATCTCGCTCGAGCGGGCGCTCGCGAAGCTCGAGGCCGCATCCTTCGTCCTGTACGCCCCGGTCCCCCTGCGGGACCGGGACCTGAGACCCTACGGCCTTCGCGAGCGCGACCGCTCCGCGCGGGTGCGGGCGGTCTTCCGCGGCAGTGCGGAGGGGGAAGCCGAGCACGTGATCGAGATCGACATCGGCTCGGCGCTAGGCGACGGCACGCGCCACGCGCGCCTGACGGACGACCTGCATCATGTTTTTTTAATCCCAAGGTCGCTCGCCGACGACCTCCTCGGGAACCTCTCCGCGACGGTCGAGGAGCGCATCACCGAAGGGACCTCCGTCACGCCGCCGCCGGGTGGGGCGGGGCGGTAGGTCCGGCTCGCGTCACTCCTCCTCCCACGACAGGAACCGCCCCCTGCTCCCGGCGGGCGCCGCGTACGCGACCGTCACGTCGTCGAGGAACGGCGTCTCGTCCAGGGGATAGTTCAGCCGTATGTTGGCGCTCCAATCGTTTACGAAAACCGCCTTGTAGTAGAGGCGCCCCTTCGGCACCGGGATCCGGTTCGGGTCCCCGGCGCGCTGGAACGTCCCCAGGAGCACGTCGGCCCCTACGGGGGGGGCGTCCCACACCTCGATCTTCACGCGCACGTCCCGCAGGCCGTCCCCACCCGGTGTCCCCCCCGGGCCGAACCGGTCGTTCCCCGGCAGGTACCCGGTGGCCGGATCCCCCAACCACCCGTCCGCCGCGTCCGGCGAGACCCCGTCGAACCACAGGTCCGCGGGGATCTCCGTCCAGGTGACGCGCAACGGCCGCGCCCCCGCGGGAAGGAGAGCCGACCTGTACGCCGAGCCGGTCTCCTTGAAGTACCGCCCGGCCGCGGCGGGGGTCCCCCCCCCGGCCACGGTCGCGAACTGCGCCTTGTACCCGTCGAGGACCGGACTCGATCCCACGTCCTTCATCACCAAGCCACCGGTCTGGACATTCGCGAACGTCGCGTCAGCAACATAGTTCATGTTGTTCGCAGCGGCGATCTCGCCGAACCGCATATGGTTCGGCGTCCCGTCGGCGTGGCTCATCACGATCGCATTTGTGTTCATTCCCAGCCCGTTCGCCCATCCGCTCCCGACTTCGCTTCGGCCCGACAGGAACAGTGCGCTGTACGTGCCTAAACTCTCGTACTTAGTGGTCTTGGCGACGACCGCGACATGATGCCACCGGTGCGCCTGGAGCCTCCCCACGGGGTGCGTCGTGGGGGGGGGGCTCGATCCCCCGACGGTGCAGACTATCCGTCGCGCAAAGGGAGTGTGTGGCCCCCCACAGAAGCGAGCGGCACGGCCAAGCGCGCCCCCGTGTCGACCCGTAGTTGTGATCGTAGACATTCATGGATGTCTGGGCAAGGGAGTTCCGCGACGGGACGAAGTAGAGCCCGACCGGGTGCATCGCGACGTCGCAGGCGGGGACGCGCTCCGGCCTGAGGTCGTAGATGGACCAGGAGAAAACGCCGTCAAACCCCATGCTATCCGTCGCCCCGCTCCCGTACCCGCCCGGGGAAAGGCTCAGAAGGGAATGGGGACGGGGACACGCCTCTGGGA
>JACQRN010000059.1 GCA_016206515.1 Planctomycetota bacterium
CCCGCAGACCGTCGCGGGGCGGACGACGGTGACGGTGAAATCGTCGGTCGCCGCCTCCAGGAGGATCCCCTCGCACGCCGCCTTGAACCGGGAGTAGTCGGTCAGGGGCTCGAGCGGAAGGTCCTCCGTCACCTCGGGCTCGGACTTCACACCGTATACGCTCGAGCTCGACGCATAGAGGAAACGCCGCGCCCCGCGCCGCCGCGCGCTCTCGACGAGCGGCCCGAAGGCGTCGAGGTTGATCGAGCGGCCGATCTTCGGATCCAGCTCGAAGCTCGGGTCGTTCGAGATGCAGGCGAGGTGAATGACCGCATCGACCCCCTCCATCCGGCGGTCGACGAGACCGGCGTCGCGGAGGTCTCCGCGCACCGTCTCGAGGTTCCGGTGCGGCGCCAGTACGTCCTCCCCGTAGAGGAACAGGTCCAGCACCCTGACGCGGTACCCCGCCGCGAGGAGCTTCGGCACCAGCACGGCCCCGACGTACCCCGCGCCGCCCGTCACCAGGAGGGTCGCGGGAGGCTCGATCCGATCGTCCCTCATGCGCCCCCCTTCGAGGGGGCGCCGTCGACCATGGCGTCGATCCAGTGATGCAGCACCGCCGCGTGGCACGACTCCGCCAGGCCGTACGTCGCCACCGGCACGTAGAGGTTGATGTCGCCCAGGGATCGCAGGGGGTTGTCCGGGCGCATCGCCGAGAGCGTCACGACGGTGCCGTGCGCCTCGCGGACGGCGCGCGCGCCGCGCAGGACGTTCTCCGACCGCCCGGAGCTGCTGATCGCCACCAGGAGGTCCCCGCGCGAGGCGTGCCGGCGCAGCGGCTCGGCGAACACCTCCGCGTATCCGATGTCGTTCCCGATCGCGGTGATCAGGGACAGGTCGGTGAACACCTGGGTCCGCAGAGCGCCGTTCTTGGCGACGTCCGCGGCCGCGTGGCTGGCCATGGAGGCGCTCGCGCCGTTCCCGATCAGGTACGCGCACCGCCCGGAGGAGCGGACCGCGCACGACGCCGCGCTCCAGGCCCGGAACGCCTCGTCGACCGGCACGGGACGCCCCCCCCCGTCCGTCGCCTCCATCGCGGAGAGCCCCGCGCCGTACGACTGCACCATCTCGCGCCAGTTCATGGATTCACTTCAGGAGGGAGGTCACGAACTTCTTCACCGAGAGGGCGTCGACCGGCTTCTGGTTCCCGAGCACCTCGACCGTAAGCGCCCCCGCGATGTTCCCGAGGAACCCCACGATCTCCGGCGTGGCTTTCCGGGCCGCCGCCAGGGCGGCGATCGACAGGAAGGCGTCCCCGGCGCCCACGCGGTCGACCGTCTTCGTCGCGAAGGCGGGGACCTCGACGAACTTGTCGTCGCTCCAGACCGTGCACCCCGCGCGCCCCAGCGTCACGGCGAACATCCCCGCCGACAGCCGCCGGCCCGCGCGCTCCACAAGGGGGCGCACCGCCCCGGTCAGGTCGCGCGTCTCAAGACGCAGCTCGTGCTCGGCGAGACACCCGAAATCCGCCCGCGGGTAGCGGCTGATCGTGTGGAACCCCCGGTTTCCCGCGTTCGCCTGCGTGTTGACGGACAGGAACGGCGCGCGCTCGGACAGCATCCCGACGGTCGCCGCGCTGATCGCCCCGTGGCCGAAGTCAGCGGCGATCACGACGTCGCACCCTTCCATTCCACGCGACAGGGCCTGGCGGAACACCTCGTCCTCGGCGGGCGGGAGCTCCGCGTCGTCCATCTCGTACACCTCGAGCAGCTTGTTGAACGAGTATCCGTCGAGGTAGCGGCGCTTGACCAGCGTCGGGGCGCCCGGCTGCACCGCGGCATGCATCGTGACGTTCGGCCGCAGCCGCTCGCGGACGAACCCCTCCCGGCCGTCGCACCCCAAGCGAGTGAAGAGCCGCACCTCCCCGGCGAACCCCGCCACGTGGTTCGCGACCGCGAGCGCCCCGCCCGCGAACGTGTCGTGCGAGAGCGACTTCAGGGCGAGGACCGGGTCCTTCGAGGACTTCCCGATCGCCTCGCAGTAGCGGTAGTCGTCGAGGATCGCGTCGCCGACGACCCCGACCCGCATCGTCCCCATCCGATCGACCGAGGCGAGCACCTCGTCGAGGTCGTACCGCTTGCGGAAGAAGCCGAGGTAGTCCTCGATCTCCTTCGGGAGGGACGACAGGTACCGGTTGATCAGGTTCGTCGAACTGTAGACGACGTCCTCGGTGAAGGCGAACCGCGCGCCGACCTCGCGGACGACCTGCGCCTCGCGGCCGGCCTTGCCGGTCATGTCGGAGCCGGTGTCCTTGAACTCCTGCCCCTTCACGTAGACGTCCGGCCGCAGCTTCCGGAGCGTCTCCTCCGCGGTCGGCCACGGGTTGACGGCGACGTAGTCGACGCAGGAGAGCGACGCGAGCGCCTCGGCGCGGTACCCCTCCGGGAACGCGGGGCGGTGCGGCCCCTTGTCGACGAAGCGATCCGCCGTCAGCGTCACGACCAGGACGTCCCCCATCGCGCGCGCCTGCGTCAGGTGGCGGATATGCCCGATGTGCAGCAGGTCGAACACCCCGTGGCAGTGGACGATCCGCCGGAGCGCCGCGCGGTCCTTCCCGACCGCCGCGGCGAGCGCGTCGAGCGTCAGGATCTTCTCCTGCGAGGTCACCACCGGAGCGCCGCCTCCTCGAACCAGGACGCCACCGGGCGGGGCCGCCGTCCGGTCGCCGAGAGGTACGCGCCCGGGTCCATCGTCGGGTCGCGCGGCCGCCGGTCGCGGAAGCCGAAGGCCGTCTCGGGTTCGACCGTGATCCGCGCGTCGCGGAAGCCGCAGCGGAGCGCGAACGTGCGGGCGAGGTCCACGCGCTCGAACGCCTCCGGCGCGCAGAGGTGGAACGTCCCGCGCGCCCCGCGCTCCGCGAGCGAGGCGATCCCGTCGGCGACCTCCTCCGCGCAGGTCGGGTTCAGCCTCTGCCCCTCGACGCAGCGGACCGCCCTGGCCTCGCGCAGGGTCCGGTGCCAGTCCGCCAGGAGGGTGTCCCCCTCGGGGTCCATCGTGAACACCTTGCCGAGCCGGACGTTCAGATAGGGCCGCCCGGCCCCCTCCAGGAACCGCTCCACCTCGCGCTTCATCGCCCCGTACGCGTTGACCGGCGCCGTCGGGTCCGCCTCGCGGTACCCTCCGCGTCCGCCGTCGAAGACGTTGTCGGTGGAGAGGAACACCGGGAGCCACTC
>JACQRN010000051.1 GCA_016206515.1 Planctomycetota bacterium
AAGCATGGTTCCCCTGCCTCCTGCTTCTGGGCGCGGTGCAGTTCCTGTCGATCACGAAGGTCCTGACCGCCTACCTCCTGCACCGGCGGCTCCAAGGGACGATCTTCCGGATCGCGGTGGCCGCCGCGCTGCTGAACGTCGCGCTGAACCTGTGGTGGATCCCTGCCTGGGGCGCGGCGGGCGCGGCGGGGGCGTCGCTCGCCTCGTACGGAGTCAACAGCCTCCTGGCGCTGCGGCTGTTCGTGCGCGCCTCGGGCCGGACGCTCCGCGAGACGCTCCTCGTCGCCCCGGCGGACCTGGGGCTGTACGCGCGGCTCCTCACGCGCCGATCTTGAGGACCCGCCGGTAGAGGTTCCCGAGATCGGCGGCGATCCTCCCCGCCGCGAAGGCGCGGGCGCGTTCCCGCCCGCTTTCGACAAGGCGCTCGCGCAGGGCGCGGTCGCTCCAGACGCGGCGCAGAGCCCCGGCAAGCGCCTCTTCGTCACCGTACGGGACGAGAAGCCCGTCGGTCCCGTCCCGGACGACGCCCGGCACCCCTCCGACCCGCGTGGCGACCACCGGGACCCCGGCGGCCATCGCTTCGAGGAGAACGACCCCCTGCCCCTCGTAGCTGGAGGCGAGGACGAAGACGTCGAGGCCGGACAGGATCCGATGGACGTCGTCGCGCAGCCCCGCGAACACGACACGGCCGTCGAGCCCGGCCTCGCGCACGGAGGCCTCCAGCTCGAAGCGCATCGGCCCGTCCCCGACCACCGCCAGGCGTGTCCCGGGCAGGTCCCGCGCCAGCCGCCGGACCGCCCCGAACAGGAAGCGGTGCCCCTTCTCCGCCGCGAGGCGGCCGACGATCCCGAGCAGAGGCGCGCCGTCCGCCCCGAGCGCGGAGCGGGCCGCGCGGGCGTCCATGGGGAGGAAGAACTCGTCCGGGACCGGGTTCGGGATCACGTCCACCTTCCCCGCCGGGGCCAGGCGCAGGGCGATCTGCTCCGCTGCATCCGGGGCGGTGAGCGCCAGGATCCGGTCCGTCCACGCCGTGGAGACCCTCTCGACGGCGTAGAAGACGCGCCGAAGCAGCGGGCGGTCCGAGACGCCGGGGATGCTCCCCCCGGAGGCGAAGACATGCCCCTGCGGGGAATGGACGACCGCCGGGACGCCGCAGAGCCGCGCCGCCGCCCGACCGAGGATGCCGGCCTTCGATGTGTAGGTGTGCACGACGTGGTACCGTCCCCGCGCGAGGGCGGCCACGATCTCCCCGAGCGCCAGCAGGTCCCGCGCCGGGTCAGCGTCCCGGACGAGATGGGGGATCCCCAACACCGGGATCCCGAGCGAGGCCGCCAGGGACCGGTAATCCCCCTCGGACCCCGTCTCGGGCCCGGAAAGGCAGTGGACCTCGAACGCCCCCTTGTCGAGCGCGGCGGCGAGCCGCAGCAGGGACCCTTGCGCCCCGCCGCGGACGAGGCGGGTGATCACCTTCGCGACCCGTATGCGGCGGACGCCTCCGCCCGTCACGACGGGGACCTGGCGAGCATGCCGGTCATCGCGGTCTCCATCTGTGCGGCGATCCGGTCCCACCCGTACCTCGCCTCGGCGTGGGCGCGGGCGAGCGGACGCATCGCGGCGAGCGCCTGCGTGCGGCTCAACCACCATTCCAACGCGCGCATCAGCCCGTGGGAGTCCGCCGCGGTGGCGATGCATCGGGAGTCGAGCGGGATCAGGACCTCGCGGGTCCCCCCCACGGGGGTCCCCACCGCGGGCGTCCCGCAGGCGAGCGCCTCGACGGTCGCCATCCCGAACCCCTCGAGGGCGCGGCTCGGCACGACGAACAGGTCCGCCGCGCCGTAGAGGGCGGGGAGCGCCGCCTCGTCCACGTACCCGAGGAACCGGATCCGGTCCTGCACGCCGCAGCGCGCCGCGTGGCGTTCGAGCGCCCCCCGGAGCGGGCCGGTCCCCCCGACGGCGAGGCGCAGCGTGCCGAAGCGCGGCGCGAGGCGCGCCATCGCATCGACCAGGATGCGCACTCCCATCCGGGGGACCAGACGGCGCACGGTCAGGAGCCACCGCTCCCCCGGACGCCAGCCGAGGGCAGCGCGAGCGGCCTCCCGGTCCGCCGGGGGCCGGAAGCGTTCGAGATCCACGCCCCCGTTGATGACGATCCCGTGGAACTTCCCGTACCGCCGCCGCGCCTCCCGGAACATCGAGTGGCTCAAGGCGTGGACGCGCCGGGAGACCGACACGGCCTTCGCCTCCATCCAGGCGCGCATCACCACGCCGGGGGACCACCGCGGCAGACCGCGCAGGAGCGCCACCTCCTCCGGCCAGGGGGAGTGGAACGTGTACCAGATCGGCACGTTCCGGAGCGCCCGCATCCCCCGTACACGAAGCAGCGGATGGGGATGGTGGGCATGGACCGCGTCGAACCCCCTCCCCTCCGCCAGGAGGGATGCGACCGTGCGGACGGGCCCCTGCTGCGCCGCGCGCAGGAGCGCCAACCTGCCCCCTCCCGCCGACGCGAAGGTCCGGAAGCGGACCCCGTCGACCACCTGATCCTCCGTCAGGTCGTCCCTCCGACGGCAGACGACGGTGACCTCGTGCCCCCGGCGGACCATGTGCCGCGCCGTCTCGAACATCACGCGGCCGGCCCCCCCCATCGGGTTGAACGAAAAGACGTCCATGAGGGTGAGGACGCGCACCACCTACCCCACCGCCTTCCGGACGCCGCCCGACCAGGAGAGGCACCGCGCCGACGCGCGCCGGAGGATCTCCGCCCGATAGCAGGTCCCCGGTCCGGGATCCGCGGCGCTCTCGATCCCATCCCGGATGGAAGCGCCCAGCGTGGCGGCTGCGGCGCGCGCCACGGCGCCCAGGCGCGCCCTCCAGGTCCCCTGTCCCAGCGCGGAGGCCCACTCCATCGCCGCGAAGCGTAGCCGGATCCCGGCCGGAGCGGGAGGCGCCGGGGCGACACGCTCCCCGAGCCCCATGCGGTACCACATCCCGACCAGGTTCACGCCGGCGAGCCGCGCCAGGGGGAGCGACCCCCACAGCCGAGGGTTCACCTCCAGGAGCCGGAACGACCCGTCGCGCGCGTCCCGGCGGAACTCGACCTGCGCGGGGCCGACCCAGCCGGCCTCCCGCAGCAGGGCGATCGCCGCCTCCTCGAGATCGGGCCATCTCGCCGTCTCGCACCGGGCGCTCGGGCCGCCCGCGGCCGGGTATTCGAGGGTACGGCGGTGGACGACGCGCGCGAGCACCTCCCCCCCCCTTCCCGATCAGGAGGGAGACGCCCCACCCGTCGCCGGGACTGTATTCCTGGACCATCGGGAACGGCTTGCGCGCGAACAGGTCCCGGTACGCCGACTCCAGCGCCGCGGCGCCGTGGACGATGCGGTAGCGCGCCTCCGGGCCGACGAAGAGCCCCTCGTCGTCGCACACCTTCACCACGAGCGGCCAGCGGAGACCGCTCTCGGCGGCGAGCGTGGGCAGGTCCCTGTGCGACCGTACCGGGTACATCCGCGGCGCGGGGACGCCGGCGCGCCGCGCGATCTCCATCAGCGAGGGGCGGTGGTTCACGCGCCGGATCGTCTCGACCGGGGGGATCGGCGCGACGG
This sequence comes from Planctomycetota bacterium, assembly GCA_016206515.1. Taxonomy (GTDB): domain Bacteria; phylum Planctomycetota; class SBBH01; order SBBH01; family JACQRN01; genus JACQRN01. The sequence continues at coordinate 3,603 of JACQRN010000051.1, forward strand.
CGGCGCCGAACCGCTCGCGGCAGGCGGCGACCTGGATCACGGAGTTCGTGGCGACCGGAACGAGCATCTCGTCGCGCCGGACCGAGCGGGACAGGGCGGCGACCCACCGCTCCGCCGTCCAGGGTTCGGGGAGGCGCAGCACCCCCGCGCACCAGCGCGACCGCGCCGCCATGGCCTCGCACGGCCGGGACGGAGAGGCGACCGCCACCCGGCTGCGCAAAGCGAGGGTGCCCAGCGAGCGGACCGCCTCCAGAGCCACGCGGGACTGGCCGTCGGTGATCAGGGGGGTCATGGCGTCCCGAGATTCCAGCGGTGCGAAGCGCGAAGAGCGAAGCGCGAAGCGGGGCGGTGCGATCCGATATACTCGCGCGCCGTGCGGATCTTCCGCGCGTCGCTTCTGGCGTACGGAGTCCCGCTTGCGGCCGCGCTCGGCGTCCGGCTCGTCTTCCTGTTCCCGGTCCTCCGTGAACCCGAACGTGCGCTGGTCACCGATTCCCCGACTTTCCTCGAGATCGCACGAATCCTACGGGTGGAGCACCGCTTCGACCACCTCCAGCGGGTCCCCGGGTATTTCGCATGGGTCGCCGCCGTCCAGTCGACCCTCGGCGAGGACCTGCGCATCCTGGCGATCCTGCAGGTCCTCCTGGACCTCGGCGCGACGGCCGCCGTCGCGGCGCTCGCGGGCGCGGCGGCGGGGCGCCGCTCGGCGCTCGCGGGAGGGCTCCTGTATGCGCTCAATGGGGTAACCCCCCTGGCGTCGTGCCGGGTCCTGGTCGACTCCCTCGCCGTCTTCCTCCTATCGCTTTCCTTCCTCGAACTGCGCCCCGGGCGCGGCATACGGGGGGCCGCCGCCTCAGGGGTCTGCCTGGGGCTCGCGGCGTACGTCCGTCCCACGGCGCTCCACCTCCCGCTCGCCGTGCTTCCGGCGTTTCTCGCATGGCCCGGGGGGACGCGGGAACGGACGCGCGCCGCCGCGACCTATTCCTGCGCGTTCCTGCTGGCGGTCCTCCCCTGGTATGCGCGCAACCGGCTCGTGTTCGGATCCTGGATCTTCACTTCCCTGGGGCACGCCAACCTCCTGATGGGGTACGGCGCGTCCGCGGTGAGCGTGCGGGACGGCATCACCTACGAGCAGGCCCAGATGCGGCTCCTGGCGCGTCTCCAGGAAGAGGGGATCGCGCCCGCCGACGAGACGCATCCGTGGGGGACCCGGATCGAAAGCGCCGTGCTGGACGACCCGGCGCTCGCCCGCGCGGCGGGGGGGGTGGGGCTGCGCGTGGTCTGGGAGTGCCGCGGCGCGTTCGTTCGGGCCTGGCTCTCCTCAACGCTGCTCCTTCCCCTCCGCCTGGCGCATCCGGGGCTGGGGGACCTGCAGGCGCACCTCGCCCCGGCGTACCGCCATGGCCCCCCGGACATGCGGGGGGACGATGCCTCTCCGGTCCATCTCCTCAAGACGGGGCGTTTCCGGGAGGGGATCGGAGCGCTCGCCTCGCGCGTGGGGGGCCCCGGGGAGGCGCGGCTCTGGATCTCCCTGGCGACCTTCGCCACGAGCCTCGCGATCGTCTCCGGATCCCTGCTGGCGCTCCCGTCGGCGGCGCGTGGGAGCGGCGGCCCGGAACGGTTCGCGCTCCTGGCGTCCGGCTGCGCGGGGGCGGTCCTCGTGCTGACCGCGATCCCCGCGGGGGCGACCCGCTACTACGCCCCCGCGCTCCCCCCCCTCTGCGCCTGCGCCGGGGCGGGATGGGCGGCGGCGCTTTCCTGGATCGCGGAACGCCGCGGCACTAGAATCCCCCACGATCGACCGTCGGCGGGGGCTCAAGCCCCGGACGGTGGAAGCCGAACCCCGTAGGAGGACGCATCCCGGACCGGGACATGCCAGAACACCGCCCCCACGATCCACGCGACGCCGCCCGCCGCGGGGAGGACGGCTCGTACGGAAGCTACGGCGAGGCGTCCTCCTCCCACGCGCGCAGCAACCCGGGATCGATCGCGATCCTCTTCTGCATCGGCGTCGTCTCGATCTTCACCCTGTTCGCCTCGGGTCTGCTCCTCTACTCCGAGAAGCGCCTGATCGGGCTGCTGGTCGGGTTCTTCGCCTACGCCACGACCCTGCACAACCTCCGGCTGGGCCTGATGCTGACCATGTTCGTGATCGGGTTGAGCCCCGAGATGGGCGTGGCTGGCGCGGAGAGTCTCCGCCTGGAGGACTTCCTCTTTCCGGGGATCCTCCTGGCGTGGCTCTGCCGGAGCATCCTGCAGGGCCGCCGCTTCGAGCCGACGCCGCTGAAGATGCCGATCCTCCTCTTCCTGATGCTCCAGCCGATTTCGATGCTGCACGGGTTCATCTACTGGCCCGACTACCACCCCTACAGCACGAGCCTGGTCAAGGATGCCGTCTTCACCATCCTGAAGGTGACGCAGTACTACCTCCTGTTCTTCCTCGTCCTCAACGCCATGGACCGGAGGCTCCACGTGCGACAGATGGTGATCGCCTTCGTGGCGGCCGGCACGCTCTCCGCCCTCCTGCTGGCGACCGGCATCGGGGGGGTCACCCGGACCGCGCAGGCCGGATCGCGCTTGAGCGGGCCCGAGGGGGAAGGGGCGAACATCCTGGGCGGGTACCTGATCATCCACATCCTGGTCACGGCCATCACGGCATTCCACGTCCCGCGGGGCCGGGGCCGGCTCATCCTGGTCGGGTGCGTGGCGCTCCAGGGGTACGTCCTCCTCGAGACCCTTTCGCGCGGGGCGCTGACCGCCCTGCTCGGCGGACTCGTGGCGATCGGGATCATGCGGCAACGCGCCGTGATCGCGGCGGTCGTCGTCCTCATGATCTTCCTGCCGATCTACCTGCCGGAGGACATGGCGGAGCGGTTCGCGACGACGCTGGACATCTTGCCCGGAATGTCGGAGCGCGCCCCCCCCAGCTCGTGGCTGGCGAAGGTCCACGCCTGGCAGAACCTCCTCAAGCGCGCGGAGTCCGCGCCGTTCCTCGGCCGGGGGGCGGGGAGACTGCCGCGCAGCTTCGTCGACAGCGAATACGTGAAGGTGATCGGCGAGATGGGGGCGATCGGCTTCGCGGTGTTCGTCTGGATGCTCGTCCGGATCTTCCGGATGATCTCGGACGCCCACATGCGGGAGCGGGATCCGGTCCTGCGGGGGTTCCTGCTCGGGTTCCTCGGGGCGTACATCGCGCTCCTGATCCATGCCGCGGCCGCCACGTCCCTGACGACGGTCCGTACGATGGAACCGCTGATGTTCGGGCTCGGCCTCGCCGCGTACCTGTACAACCACCCGCCAGCGCCGGTGCCGCGGCACGCCAAGTCGCGCCGCGAGGAGAGCCGCTCGGACGGGCGGGCGATGGCCGCTCCGACCGGCGCCTAGCCGCCGGATGAGCGCACGGCGCGTCCTGGGAACCCTCTGGGGACGCGCGCGCTGGTGGAGCGGCCGCGCGATGAGGTTGCTGCGCGAGAGGCGCCCGCGCGGCGCGGCGGTCCTCTGCTACCACCGCGTGGGAGCCGGCGACGACGAATACCTCGACGGGCGGGTCCCGGCGACCCCGCCCGGACGCCTGGAGGAGCATCTGCGGCTCCTCCGGTCGGCCGGCCTGCGGCCGATGGCGGTCGGCGACCTCCTCGCTGCCGCCGGGCGGGGCGACGACACGCGCGACTGCGTCGGGCTCTCGTTCGACGACGGGTTCCGCCCGTGGATGACCGGGGTCCTCCCCCTCCTGAAAAAAGAAGGGGTCCGCGCGACGTTCTACCTGGTGGAGGGCTCGGTCGGCGCGGATCGCCTTCTGTGGCACCACCGCCTCTACCGGCGCCTCCAACAAGACGGCGAGGAACTCCTCGCCTCCCTGCGCGATGCCGTCCGGAACCGGCCCTGGGCACGCGAGGGGGATCCCCTGGCGGCGCTGAAGTTCCGTGCCCCCGCCGCGGAGCGCGCGGAGGTGCTGGAGCGGATCCTCCCCCCCGATCCGTCGGAAGCCGAGGCCGCGCGCGCCCTGTACCTGTCCGGGGACGACGTGCGCACACTCGCCCGCGAGGGGATGGAGATCGGCTGCCATGGGCGCAGCCACGCCTCCCTCCCTACGCTGGATGGGGAGACGCTGCGTGCGGAGGTCGTCGAATCGCAGGCGAGGCTTCGCGACCTGGCCGGGACGCCCGTCTCGACCTTCAGCTACCCGTTCGGCGGGCCCGAGCACCGGACCGAGGCGGCGGAATCGCTCGTGCGCGCGACGTACGCCAGCGCGTGCGTGACGGACTTCGCCCGCTGGACCCCGGACCGCACGCCCCACCGGATCCCCCGCCTCGGCATGGCGGACACCCCCGCCTGGGAGCTCGCCTGGCTCCTAGCCCACCCGAGGATCTCATGAGCGGCGACGACCGTGCCCTGGCGCGATATTTCGATGCCTACGCCGGCGACTACCTGGCCAAGGGGTACGAGGCGGACCGCCCCGGCGTCTACCCGGTCTTCCGGCTGCGGCACCGGGCGATCCTGGACCTTGCGCGCGACCTCCCACCGGGGCGCGCGCTCGACGTGGGATGCGGCTGCGGCAGGATGGTTGCCGACCTGGCGGAGCGCGGTTGGGACGCGACAGGGATCGACCTGTCCCCACGCATGATCGAGGAGGCGCAGACTCTCCTGGGAAGGATCGGGATCGCCCCAGACCGCGCCCGCGTCCTCTGCGCATCGCTCGACCGCGCGGGCCTTCCGGAAGGGAGCTTCGACCTCGTCACCGCCGCGGGGGTCCTCGACTACCAGCCCCAGGACGACGAGTTCCTCGCCTCCCTCGCACGCCTGCTGCGCCCGGGGGGGACGCTCATCCTTTCGGCCCGCAACCGGCTCTGCCCGGCGGTCCTATTCTGGCGCGCGGTCCGCCGCGTCGCCCGGCTCCCCCTCCTCGGGACGCTCTTGCGCGCGGCGGAGGGGCTTCTGCGGCGCCTGCTGCGCCGCCCGCGCGCGGCGGGCGATGCCGACCCCTCCATCATCCTCCAGCGCGAGCACGTCCCCGGCGCCCTCGACCGGGCGCTGCACGACGCGGGGTTCGACAAGACCGGCCGCGCCTGGACGCATTTCTACGCGCTGCCGTTTCCGCTCTCGCGGATGATGCCGCGGCTGGACGTCCGGCTCGGGCTCCGCCTGGAGGCGCTCTCCCGGACCCCGTTCGGGATCCTGGGGTCGTGCTACATCGTCCGGGCGAGGAAGCGCCCCTGATGTTCGGGCGCTTCCTCCGGCGCCACGGCGCGCTCCCGCGCGGCCAGAGGCTCTACGCGGCGGTCTGGGGCGCCCCCTTCGTCGGGATGCGCTGCCGCGCGTCGATCGTGATGCCTCTCCTGCGAACCCTCCCGTTCACCCGGGCGCTCGACGCCGGGTGCGGCCCGGGGGCGTTCTC
>JACQRN010000068.1 GCA_016206515.1 Planctomycetota bacterium
GGAACGCGAGCGCGTCGCGCCAGGGCGACACCTCGCGCGACAGGAACGGGATGTACTCGAGCCGCGTCCGCGCATCCGCAGCGGGGGGACGGAGCTCTCCCTCCTTCCCATGGGGCCGCCCGGAGAGGATCGTTACGTTCCAGCGCCCCGTCCGGCCCGCGCCCTCCGAGGAGAGGAGCGTGTTTTCCTGGGCGCCCCCGACGATCCAGCGGGTGATGACATGCGCGAGCGTGCGGGGCATCCGTGAGGGGAGGGGCCGCCACCCGCGTGCGCGCGGCCCCGCCACGATCAGGCCTCGTCGCGATACGGCGAGTAGCCGACTTCCTGCAGACACAGGCCCTCCGCGGGAGCCGTCCAGCGGCAGGGTTCCCCGCCCTGCGGGGAGAGCGCGCCGCGCAGGGCGTGTCGGTCGATCGCTCCGTCGCCCACCCGCGCCAGCGCCCCCGTCAACCGGCGGACCATTTTGTGGAGAAAGGAGACGCCCACGAACACGAGCGAGACCGTGTCGTCCGGCTGCTCCAGGACACGGATCTCCAGCAGACGGCGGATGGTCGTCCCCCGCTCCGGAGGCGTGTCGCAGAAACCGAGAAAGTCGTGCTCGCCGACGAGACATCCGGCGACGTCCCGCATCGCGGCGACATCGAGACGGCCGGGTCTGCGCCAGACGAAGGGCGCATCGAGGGGGGAAACCGTCCGTCCGGTCGCGATCCGGTACTCGTACCGCTTCCAGCGGGCGTCCACGCGCGCGCGGAATCCGCTTGGCGCCTCCCGAGCCTCCCGGACGGCGACCTCCGGCGGGAGATGCGCATTGACCGCCTCCGCGAGGCGGTCCGCGGGCAGAGGCGTCGCCGCGTCGAACGAGATCACCTGCCCCCTGGCGTGCACGCCTGCATCGGTCCGGCTCGCCGCCTCGACGGGGACTGCGGTCCCCACGACCCGCCCGATCGCCTCCTCGACCGCCTGCTGCACGGAGGGAGCGTTCTTCTGGCGCTGCCACCCGCCATACCGGGTCCCGACATAGGACACCGTAGCGCGAAAGCGGCGGGAAGGGATGATCGATGCCGGACGCCGGACCCCGGACGCCGAACGTGACGTCTTACGCCCGGCCATATGCCATCCAGTGGCGCACCCACTGGCCGAGCATGTCGCTTTCGAGGTTCACCCGCCGGCCCGGCGCATGACCGCCCAGGGTCGTCCGGCGGAGAGTCTCCGGAACGAGACAGACGTCGAACTCAAGTCCTTGCACCCGTGCGACCGTCAGGGAGACTCCGTCCACCGTGATCGACCCCTTCCCGATCCACCCCGCCGGCGCATCCCCCTCCGCCCGGACGGTCAGGACGACATCCCCTCCCTCCCGCCGGACGCCCATGAGGATGCCCGTACGGTCGATATGCCCCTGGACCAGGTGCCCGTCTACGCGATCGCCGAGCCTCATCGCCCGTTCCAGGTTCAGGCGCTCGCCCGGGCGCCTCTCGCCGAGGGTCGTGCGCCGCAGCGTCTCGGGGATCACGTCGAACGCCAGTCGCTCCGTCTCGCACGCCGCGACCGTAAGGCAGACGCCGTCCACGGCGACGCTGGCCCCGACCCGGACGTCCCCCCAGGGCTCCGGCGCCTCGACCGTCAGGCGAACCGTCTCTCGGCCCGACACCGCCGCGATGCGCCCCGTCCCCTCGACGATTCCGGTGAACACGAACGCATTCTACGTGGACGAATCCGCATGACGGGAGAATTGGCGGGCCGCGATGAACGCAATTTCACTCCGCATCGGGCTGGCTGAAGCGCGCAACACGCTCCGCGGCCAGGATGGCCGCGGTCGCGCAGCGTAGGCACCGGGTCCCCACGCGCCGGTCGATCGGGCCATGAGCGCGTGGGGTGTGCCGAAGCGAGCATCGCGACGAGCGCTCCGCGCGAGGGTCGCCCACACCAAGATAGCGGAGCGCAAAGCGGTCCGCTGGAGTGGGCGACGGGCGGGCACGGATGCCCGCCCCGAATAACGCCCGAGGACCGCGAGGGCCAGGGACGGCCCATTCGAAGGAGGTCATGCCCTCAAGCATCCCGCGGACAGGACGTCCGCGGGATGCGTTTAAAAAACGACAGGGCGCTATAAGCCGGGTCCTGTCCCGTCGATCGTCGCCGACCGTCGGGCGGCAGCCATTCCTCTAGGCCCACCCTCGCGGATGGGCTCGAACGGCCTACCCAGGGGGAATCCGGCCGGGTGCCGCGCCGGGTCCGTGGCCTTGCGGCCGCGTCCTCCCCCTCATTTGGCCTTCCTCCGGACGGGGTTTGCCGTGCCTCCGCGGTCACCCGCGGAGCGGTGCGCTCTTACCGCACCTTTTCACCCTTACCCCTCGACGAGGGCCTCGCGGCCCTCGCTCGGGGCGGTATGTTTTCTGTGGCACTGTCCCTCCCCCGCTTGCGCGAGGGGGTGGGCGTTACCCACCGTCCCGGTCCCGTGAAGCCCGGACTTTCCTCCTGCGCGTCGAGCGCGCCGGCGGCTGCCTCGCGCCCCGCCGTCCGCGCGCAGCGTACCATGCCTCCAAGCGCCCAGCACGCCCGGGCGGACATCAAGTCCGCCCTACCTCGGACCTTCGTCCAGCGCCCGGTTCGCGGCGGCGTCCGCGCCGCGGTTCTGCTCCCGGGGGATATGGCGGATGGAGAAGGACTCGAGCCGTGCGACGAGCGACTTGACCTGTGCGTGAAGCGGCTTCAGGTTCGGATGTTTGACCTTGTAGATCCCGTTGACCTGACGCACCAGGAGCTCGCTGTCTGCGAACGCGTCGATCCGCCCGGCGCCGCGCTCCAGCGCGCGCTCCAGCGCGTGGATCAGCCCCTTGTATTCGGCGACGTTGTTGGAGGCGACGCCGAGCGTCCGGCCCCCGCTCTCCGGCTCCGTGCCGTCCCCCCAATCGATGACCCACCCCGCCGCAGCCGGGCCCGGATTGTTCCGGCTGGCGCCATCCGCCCAGAGCCGCACGACACGCCCCCGCTCCCCCGCGGAAGGGTTCACAGGAACAGCCTTTCGTACAGCGCGTCGATCCTCGCCCCCTCGGCGCGCGGAAGCGCGGCCCGTACGCGGTCCCACGCCTGCGGGGAGACGAACAGTTCCGAGGGCGTCCCCACCCCCGACAGGCGTGCGGAGCGCTCCATCCATCCCGCGTCCTCGCCCGACAGGTCGTGCGCGCGGCAGAGTTCCCCGAACAGTTGTGCCTGATCCGAGCCGCCGCCCGACGCGAGGCCGAGAGGAAGCCGTCCGCGCAACTTCCATACAGCGAGACCCGCCGCGGCCGAAACGACAGCGAGCCCGACGGTCCACGCGAGCGCCTCCGGGTTCACGCGCTCCCCCCCGGCGCGCGCGCCAGGAGCGACCGGGCCCTCTGCCCGAGCGGCCCCGGCACCTGGGACAGCCGCTGCACGTCCACCTGGAGCTCCGCGGCGCCGCGCCGGCCCAGAAGCCACAGCGCGCTGGAGGCCATCCTTCCGCCGGCCGCGAGCATCTCACGCAGCCTCAAGCCCCTGTCGTCCGCCGACAGGCCGTCCCAGAGCGCCTCGATCGCGTTCGCGCGGCACCGGGCGTCGACGCTCCCGAGGAACGGACGCAGAAGGTTGGCCAGTCGTGCATCCCTCAACCGGCCGATTCCTTCGATCGCGTTCGCCCGTACCCGGTCGTCGGGATCCGCCAGGGCGCGTGCGAGGGCGCGCACCGCGTCGAGCGTGCGGGTTTCGGCCAGCGCGGCTGCCGCACCCGAGCGGACGTGGGCATCGCGGTCGAGCAGCATCGCGATCAGCTCCTCCTGGAGCGCCTGCTGCTGCCCGAGGGAGACGGCCGCGCGGACGGCGATCAGGCGCCGCTCGCGATCCGGCGCTTCCAGTTCCTCCCGCAGGCGGCCGGGGATCCCGGGGTCGATCTTCCGCAGCGCGGCCGAGACGCGCCCCAGGGCGGCCGGGTCGAGACGCCGGAACGTCCGCAGGTACGATTCGAACCCCGCCGGAGCGGCGCGCCGCCGCGCCTCGGTGCGGATCCCCTCGTCGGGCGCGTTCACGAGCCGCGCGAGGAGCCTCCCCCAGAACGGCGCATCGCGTCCCTCGCTGACGGCGAGAAGCGCGGCTTGAACTTCTGGGGTGGGATCGTCCGCAACGACCTCGGCCACGCGCTGCAACTCCTCCTCCGAGCGCTCCGCCGCCCGGCGAAGGAGGAACGCGCGCACCTCCCCCCCGCCCTCCTCGATCAACCGGCCCATCCACCGCCTCCGCTCCTCGATGGTTCCGACCGCCAGCGCAAGCCACCGGGCCGTCAGAAGGCGCAGGGAGACCGGCATGTCGCGGACCGGGATCCCGGACCAGGGAAAGGTTCCGCAGTCCGTCAGCAGACGCTCGACCATCCGCCCGGGCATCTCCTGCAGGAGGATCGCGAGGTGTTCCAGGAATGGCGGGTCACGGCGCGCCCCCAGGATATCCATCGCCTCCTGCCGAAGACGCTGTCGTTCGCTGCGGAGCATGCGGGCGAGGAGGGACGCCTCCTCGCGCGCGTTGCCATGCTCCAGCAGGTCGCGGATCGCCGGTCGGCGCGGGTCGGAGGGGCGATCGAGAATGCGAAGAAACTGGAACTCGAAGGATGGATCGAAGCGGAGCATCGAGCCCAGCAGGGAGGCATCCGCGTTCACGGAGGGATCCGTCAGGATCGCGGCGAACGCCTCCCGTACGTAGAGCCGACGGCCGTCGCCGGGCTCCAGGCGTTCCGCGCACGCCCCGAGCGCCCGCGAGGCGATCTGGCGGATCCCGGCGTCCGGATCGCGCATGGCCTCACCGATCACCTCCGCCCGGGCGGGATCGGGATGGAGGAAGAGCAGTTCCACGACCGTCCTGCGAAGGCGCGTCTCCCCCTCCTTCAGGATACGGGCCCAGATCGGCGCCAGGCGCTCCCCCTCGGCGGCGATCTGCTTGCGGACCCGGTCCGGCAGGCGGTGCGCATCGCGCAGGATCGCCTCGTAGCCGGCCGGCTCGTGCCTGGCGAGAAGCGCGCTGACCGCCCCCTCCTGGACCGCGCCGTCCGCCTGCCCCAGCGCGATCCGCAGGAGGTCCGCGGCGGCCGGCCGCGAGCTCGATCCGAGCAGGCGGAACGTCTTCTCCAGCCCCGCTCGGCGCTCCGTCACGTCCCCCCCAGGTAGGCCCGGCGGACCTCGTCGCTGGCGGCCAGGCGCGCCGCCGTGTCGGAGATCGCCACGCGACCCGTCTCGAGGACGGTCCCCCGGTCCGCGACCTGCAGGGCCCGATGGGCATTCTGCTCGACCAGAAGGATCGACACCCCCTCCCTCCGGATCGACTGGATCACGCCGAAGATCCGTTCGACCAGGATCGGCGCGAGCCCCAGGGAGGGCTCGTCGAGCAGCAGCACGCGGGGGCGCGACATCAACCCCCGTCCCATCGCGAGCATCTGCTGCTCGCCCCCGCTCAAGCTCCCGGCGCGCTGCGTGGAACGATCCCGCAGGACCGGGAACAGGTCCATCACCCGGCCGAGATCCGCAGAGACCCCCGCGCGATCACGCCGGAGGTACGCCCCCATGTCGAGATTCTCGCGGACCGTCATCTCCGGAAAGACCCGCCGCCCCTCGGGGACCTGTACGACCCCGCGGCGGACGATCTGGGGGGCATCCAACCCGGAGATCCGCTCCGTTCCGAGATGGACGCTCCCGGACCCGCACCGCACCAGGCCCGAGATCACGTTCAGGGTCGTCGATTTTCCGGCCCCGTTCGATCCGAGGAGCGCGACCACCTCGCCCTTCCCCACATCGAGGTCGATGCCGTGGAGCACTTCCCGCCCGCCATACCCGGCGCGTACGCCGCGAAGGGAGAGTTCCGCGTTCCCCGCCACGCAAGGATCGTATCCCACCGGCATCGCATGACGCATGACTCATGACGCATGACGGTAGACCCTATGGAATAGGCCGGCCGCTCCGTACTTTTCGTAGGTTGCCTGACCATGGGGGACAGGCAGAGCTACATACGGAGGGCCGACGATGGGACAGGGTACCAC
>JACQRN010000072.1 GCA_016206515.1 Planctomycetota bacterium
GCGGTCGCCTGGGCGGCGGTGCCGATGGGCAGAGGCTAGTCGTTGAGGAGATGCCGGACGACGGCTTCAAGGGGCGGCAGCTTGTTCTGGACGACATCCCAGACGATCTCCGCGTCCACCCCGAAGTATGCGTGCGCGAGGATGTCACGCAGCCCAGCGATCTTTCGCCACTGGATCTCGGGACGCCGGGTCCGTATGTCATCCCCGAGCTGTTTGACCGCCTCGCCGATGATATCGAGATTCCGGACGACGGCGTCGAACGTCTTGAAGTCGTTCTGGAACGCATCCGCCGTCAGCCCTGTGACGTACTGCCGGATCCGCCCGGACGCCTGAAGGATGTCCTCCAGGTAGATCTTACGATCCCTGGGCATAGACCGCTTCCCTGGCGATCGCCTTGCGCAGGCGCGGCTTGATGGAATCTGCCAGGACGAGGTCGACACGGCGGCCGAAGGCGTCTTCCAGGAGGAACTTGAGGTCCATATAGGTGTCGAACGACTTGCGCTCGAATTCCACCAGGAAGTCCAGGTCGCTTGCGGCGGACGCCTCTCCCCGTGCGGCGGACCCGAACAGCGCGATGCGACGCACCCCCAACCGGCGCAGGTCGCCTGTGAGCATCTCCAGAGTCCGCAAGATTTCCTTCGTTCCCATCCGTACCTCCACAGCGATCCTACCCTGTCAAGTCCATCTCGTCACCGCGCGAAGCTGAACCTCGACCGCTCCAGCGTCCCGGCGATGGCATCCTCATCCCGCTCGACGGCGCGACCGGCCTCCTCGTCGGCGTCGAGGAAACGGACCATGTCGAACGGGCGGTCGTTCCTGCCGCGCGAATCGACGTGGACCTGCACGAACGTCTGCGCCGGGAGGGTCTTCCGGCCCAGGATCGTCGTCAGGGGGAGGTCGATCGCCCCGTCGTAGGCGCGGAACACGACCTCCGTGCAGACAAGCGCGTGGGTCGAGAAGAAGTCGAAATCGAAGTCGTACGGCTTGCCGTAATGGGAGATCGCGCGGCAGATCGCCTCGCGCCTGCGCTCGTCTGTCACGCGCGGCCGGAGCGCCACGATCCCGTCCGCCTCGCCGGCGGAGTGCTCCAGCGACGTGAAGTGGACCCCCTCGCTGTCCGCCTCGATCACGGCGTGCGCGTGGCCGTGGGCGTCTTTCCCGAGGAACGCCCCCCAGTGCGGCGTCACGCGCGGGTCGTCCGCCACCCCTAACTCGCGCAGGCTGTCCGGCGTCCCGAGATAGAGCGCCGCGTGCGGCCAGTACCCCGGGAGGAACGCGTTCGACATGAACCAGTTGCGCCTCTCGACCAGGATGTCGCCGGGCCGCAGGTCGCCCCGCAGGGATTCCGTCTGCCCCGGCGAGATCAGGCCGCGCAGGGGGGGGCGGTCCTTGATCCGGAAATCCCCGATCCAGGTCGAGACGACCGCCTGCGCCCGGGTGTATGGGTCGGCGACCCCCTGGCGCATCCGGCGAAGCGCGACGGCGAGCTTCCGCTCCCCGAGCGCCTTCTGGGCGCGCTCGATCGCCGGCCGCGCGCGGATCGCGGCGCGCTCCAGGGAGGGGTACGGCTCCTCTTGCGGGAAGGCGCCGCGCGCGCGCAGGGCGTCGAACTCCCCCTGCGCCTGGCGCATCTCGGCGAGGACCGACCCGCTGGCGAGGTTGGCGAGCGCCTGGTCGTAGTTCCCGCCGGGGATCCCCCAGGCGGCGTCCCCCTCGTTGAGCTTTCGTTGCGCGAGAGGGTCGTCGCCGAACGTTTCGACGAGGACCGCCGCCTTCTGCAGGAGTCCCGAGGCAGAGGCGTACGCGACGAGGAACGCCTTCTCCCCCCCACGGGGGTCGCCATGCGGTCCCTCCGGCTCGCCGCGGTACATCCAGACCGTCCGCAGGAGCGCCGTCCGGAGGTTGAGGTAGGTCAGGAGGAGCCGCGCCACTTCGTCGGCATCGTCCTGCTTGTAGTAGGAGCGCCGTCCGGCTGCGAACTCCGCGCGCAGGGCGCGCATCCGGGCCTCGACGCGGTCGAGCTCCGCCAGGGCGTGCGCGGCGGAGAGCGCGTCGCGCCGCAGGCGCTCCTGCGCGAGCGCGGGGTCCGTGCGGCGGATCTCGTCCCAGGGGGAGGGGACGGAGGGGAGCCCGGCGACCGGGCGGTCGCGCCATGCAAGGACGAGCCAGGTCCCCAGGAGCGCAACGAGCGCCGCGAGGACGGATCCGGCCGCCAGCCGCTTGCGCCCGCGCGGGACCTTCACCGGAGGCCACCCCAGGACCTCGGTGCGGTACCGGTCCCGCATCCGGTCGAGGAGCGAGATCAGCTCCTCGCGGGCGGAGCGCACGCGCGCGAGGGCGTCCATCCGGAACCAGGAGGCGACCCTCCCTCCGATCAGGAGGGCAATCTTGCGCATTCGCCGGACGTAGGCGAGGGCGAACAGCCCCGTCGGCGCCAGCAGCGCGCAGAACGCGATTGTCGCGTTCCTCGAGAACTCCGCATGATGGACCCACGCGATCTGGAGCCCCCATGCGAGCGGGAACGTGATCGCCCCGGCCAGGACGTGGGTGAGGGAACGCGCGACCTCGTACCCGCGCCGCATCGTGTAATGCGCGGCGGCGGCGCGGGTCAGGAGGTACGGGATACCGCAGGTGAGGGCGCCGAAGAGCGCCGGGAAGAGCCCCAGCGCCCCCTCCACGCACATCTGCGCGAGGCCGAACGGCGTCGGGAGCAGCCTCTCGGGCTCCTCCAGGAGCCGCCGGTCGATCCCGGCGGTCTCGCGCAGGCGGTCGTACCGCGTCAGCGCGCGCGAGGCGGCGGCGACGGCTTCGGGGTCCGCCTTCGCGTAGTGGTTGACGCAGACGGCGATCTTCTGGAGGAGTTCCGCGCGCAGCGCCGTCCCCCGCGCCCCCGCCAGGCCCGTCCGGCGCGCGCGTTCCAGGTACACGTCAGCGAGCCTCTCGACGAGAGGGGCGTGCGCGTCGGTCTCGACATGAAGGGCGAGTCGCTTGATCGCTTCGTCGATCCGGTCGGTCAGGACCCGCACCGCCTCGCGCGGGTTCCTGCCGTGCAATTCGGAGAGGTCCGCGACCGGGACCGGCTCGCCGATCCTGACGAGGGCGTCGGCGCGGAACCTCCTGCGCGGCTCGAACTGGAGCCCCACGGGAAGGAGGACCAGCCCCAGGTGGAATCCGGACTCCGACTCCGCCTTCAGGGCGATCCGGGCCGCACCGGACTTCACCGGTGCGACGCGCATCTCGTCCTGGGAGATCCCCTCCGGAAAGATCGCCGCGACGTCGCCGCCCTGCAGGACGCGCGCGTAGACGTCGAACGCCTCGAGGTTCTTGCGCATCGCGCGCGGGTCGTCGCTGGCTCTCACCAGCCGGATCGCTCCGAACGCCTCCATGACGGGTTGGAGGGGGCCTGCGAAAAGTGTGTGCTTCGCCCCGAACCGGACCGTCCGCGGGACGAGGTGGATCAGCAGCGCGGGGTCCAGGAGCGAGTTCGGGTGGTTGGCGACCAGCAGAACCGGCCCCTGCGCCGGGACGCGTTCCAGCCCCTGCACATGGATCGCGCGGTAGTACACGCGGAAGGCGATGCGCAGGAAGAGAAGGACCGCGGTGCGAATCAGCCCCTTGACGCGCATCGGGGCGTAGGATACCCGCACCCGCTACGCTATCCGACCTACTCGCCCATCTCCCTGATCGTGGCGCCTTCGGCGCGCTGCGGATCATGGGCGGCACAGGACTCGAA
>JACQRN010000052.1 GCA_016206515.1 Planctomycetota bacterium
CCCACGAGCAGCGGGATGATCGCGAAGAAGATCATCACCGAGCCGTGCATGGTGAAGAGCATGTTGTAGTACTCGGGCACCATGATCCCACCCGGCATGCCGTTGGGTGCCAGCCGTTCCATGAACGGCAGCGGCTGCCCGGGCCAGCCGAGCTGCCAGCGGATCAGCATGGCGAGCAGCCCGCCGAAGAGCAGCATGACCAGGCTGGTGAAGAGGAACTGGATCCCGATCACCTTGTGGTCGGTCGAGAAGATGTACTTGCGGAGGAACCCGAGCCCGTGAGCATCGTGCGAACCGTGATCGTGCGCGTGATCGTGGTCATGCGCGTGACCGTGCGAATGGTCATGGCCATGATCGTGACCGTGTCCGTGCCCCGCGTGCCCTCCGTTCATGGATTCGCCGCCTCTTCCTCCGCCTTGCGCTGGGCGAGCCACGCGGCGAACGCCTCCGGGGACTGCACCGTGAGGCGTCCCCGCATCTTGAAGTGACCCCAGCCGCACAGCTCGGCGCAGACGAGGTCGAAGGTCCCCTCTTCCAGGGGCCGGAACCAGACCGGGATCCGCAACCCCGGCACGGCGTCCTGCTTGACCCGCATGTGCGGCAGGAAGAACGAGTGCAGGACGTCGCGCGACTGCAGCACGAACACGGCGTCCCGATCGACCGGGACATGGAAGTCGTTGAGCGAATGGACGTCGTCGGGGGTTCCGAACTCGCCGTCGGCGCCCGGGTACGTGATCCGCCACTCGAACTGCCCCGCCGTGACGTGCGCCAGGGTAGGGACGTCCGGGAATCCGGAGGCGAACTTCACCTTTTTCCAGGTGCCGAACTGGGTGACGGCGATGTACAGGAGCATCCCCGTCGTGAGCGCCGCGAGGGTCCCCTCCACCCTGAGGTTCCCGTGCGTGTAGCGTGCCCGCGCGCCGGGGCGCTCCGCGTGGCGCAGCAGGAGCCAGCCGAGCAGTCCCGTGGTGGCCACGAAGGCGGTCGCCGTGATCCAGAGGATGACGTAGAACAGGCCGTCGATCTCGGCGCCGAAGGAGGACGTGTTCCGGGGGAACCAATGTCCGCTGCGCGAGGCCCAGACGAAGGCGCCGGTCCCGGCCACCGGGACCGTCAGGAACAGGAGTCCCCACAGTCGCGCCACGTCTAGTCCCCCCTCCGCAGGGAGCGGATGTAATGCACCAGATCCCACATCTGTTCCTCCGTCATGCTGCCGCCCGGCATCGGGGTCCCCTTCACGCCGGCGTGGATGCGGCGGAAGACGTCGATCGGACGGAAGCCTCCGCGGAAGTCCCCGCGGGTCAGGTCCGCCGGCCGGATCGGGTTCCCCCAGACGTCCGGGTCCATCCCCTGCACCGAGGGGCCGTCCCCGCGCCCCGAGGGGCCGTGGCAGGAGATGCAGTTCCCCGCGCCGCGGAACAACTCCGAGCCGCGCGCGATCGCCTCCGCGGACGAGGGGACCGGCTGTACGACGGGGACCGGCTGCCGGGATGAGGCGGCGTCCGCCCACCCCTCGACGAGAAGCTCGACCTCCTCCTCGACCACGTCCTCGTCCAAGTCGTCCCCATCGAGCAGGCGCATGGCGAGCGCCTCCTCGAACTCCCCGCGCATGGAGAGGTGGATCACGTAGTCGACCACCGCCTCCACGTCCTCGCGGTCGTACAGGGAGAACGACGGCATCATCGTCCCGGGCATCCCTTCCAGGACCGTATGCAGAAGATCCTCGCGCGTCGCCTTCGCGCTCGAGACGGTCGAGGTGAACTTGAACACCCCCAGGCGGTAGTCGCGCGGGCGCGGCGTCAGGAACCGCGCGGTCGGCCCGTCCCCGTCGCCGGTCACGCCGTGGCAGTGCATGCAGTTGCGGCGGTAGAACGCCGCGCCGCGCAGGAGGCGCGCGCCGTCCGACTCCCACCCCTCCAGGTCGATCTTCGGCGCGGCGGGCGTCCCGAACCGCTCCGTAAGGATCGGCTCGACCTTCGCGCGCGCGTCGGCGGGAATCTCCGTGACCGCCTTGCCCCGCACGATCCGGGTGCGCAGGACATACCGCATCCCGATCGGGGAGTTGTCGACCACGTAGACGGCCAGGACGCCCAGCCCAACGACGACCGCGGCGACCAGGAAGAATGTGCGGGCGTAGAAGCCGTGCTCTCCGGAAGTCATCGGCGCCGGACGGTCAGCGGGGGAGTGTAGCGACCCGATAAGTCGCATTCAAGCGCCCCCCGCGTCGGCAAGATCGTCTACCCCAGGTTCTTCTCGGCAAACCCCCAGTTCACCAGGTTCCACCACGCCTCGACGTACTTCGGCCGGGCGTTGCGGTAATCGATGTAGTAGGCGTGCTCCCAGACGTCGCAGGTCAGGATCGGCTGCTTGCCGTCGCGCAGGGGGCAGCCGGCGTTGGCGGTCGCCTCGATGGCGAGGTTCCCCTTGGCGTCCCTCACCAGCCACGCCCAGCCGGAGCCGAACTGGCCGGCGGCCGCCTTTGAGAACTGCTCGCGGAACGCGGCGAACGACCCGAACGCCTTGTCGATCGCCCCCTTCACCATCCCCGAGGGTTCCTTCCCGGCCGACGGCGCCATGCTGTTCCAGTAGAAGGTGTGGTTCCAGATCTGCGCGGCGTTGTTGAAGATCGGCCCTTCCGCGGTGCGGATAAGATCCTCCAGCGACTTGCGCTCCTCCGGCTTCCCCGCCGTCAGGTTGTTGAGGTTCGTCACATACGCCGCGTGGTGCTTGCCGTGGTGGAATTCGAGCGTCTCCGCCGACAGGTGCGGGGCGAGCGCGTTCTTCGGGTACGGCAGTTCGGGCAGCGTGAAGGGCATGGCCATTCTCCTTTCGGGTCCGCGACCGGACGAGTCGCGCGATCAACCTACGGTAGCGGGGACCTGCGTCGAGTCAAGACTTCCACCCCACCAGCAACCCGTCACGCAGGGGGATCAGCGAGCAGAAGAGGTCCGGCCTCGCGTACGCGGCGGTGTTGTGCCGCCGGATCGACTCGGTCCACTCGTCGCGGGGCGGGGCGGAGACCACCTCGCCGTCCCACAGGGCGTTGTCCGAGATCCAGACGCCGCCGGGGCGCAGACGTGGGACGCCCGCCTCCAGCGCCGCGGGGTAGAAGTTCTTGTCCAGGTCGTTGAAGACGAGGTCGAACGTCCCTGGGGTCTTCGCCAGGGATTCCAGGGCATCGCCGACGTGCGCGCGCACCTTCGCGGCCACGCCCGCCTGTTCGAACGCACGCCGCGCCGTGTCCGCGCGCTTGCGGTCCCACTCCGTGTAGTGGATCTCGCCCCCTTCGGGAAGCGCCCGGGCGAGCCAGACCGTCGAGTAGCCTGTCGCGGAACCCAGTTCGAAGATGCGCCGGGCCCCCACGGAGCGCGCCATCCCGTGCAGGAACCTCCCCACGAGCGGCCCCACGATCGGGATCTTGTTCGCGCGCGCGTCCTCCTCCAGCCCAGAGAGCGCCGCGTCGCGCGGAGGCGTCAGCTCGCGTAGGTACGCCTCGATCGATTCGGGAGTGACGGTCAGCCTAGACATCGTCCGGCGTCCGGCGCGAGGCGTCCGGCGGGCACGGTCGCGCGTATCGCCCCACCCACGCCGGACTCCGGACGCTGGGCGCCGGACGAACCATCAGTTCTTCTTGACCAAGCTGTAATCCGCCGTCGCCCCCGCCCCGGCGGCCACCGTGACCTCCCCGGGGCCGCTGCGGTCATAGTCGCGCGACTCGTGCCAGACCCTGATCTTGTAGGTGCCGGCCGGGACGTTCGCGATCGAGTACGAGCCGTCCTCCCCCGTCACCGCCCAGTACGGGGTGTCGACGACCACCAGCCACGCCGACATGAACGGGTGGATCGTGCAGGTCACCTCGATCCGTTCGGCTCGTTCGAACGTCTTGGTGATCTCCCCGTTCGCCGGGATCGTCTCGTTGAAGGCGGGGTTGCGGCGCGAGTTCGTCCGGACGTTATGCGCCGTGTTGTCGGAGTTCTTGAACCGGACCGTGGACCCCACCGGAATCACCATGACGTGGTGGAGGAACAGGCACCCCTGCTGATCGAAGAGACACGCCTCGATCGCCGCCGGCGCCGGGGTCTCCCCCTCCTTCGCCTCGAGGGTGACCACCGCGTTACGCACCCCCCCGTCCGCGGAGACCAGGAGCGTCTCGTTCGGAACGTCCGCGCGGCCGCACGACGTCCGGTGCTCGGCCGACTCGATCGGGATCGGCGCACAGGCCGGCGCCCCCCCCTGCAGCCGCACCCGCCCACAGACCGTCCCCCCCGCCGGCGGATCCGCCTGTGTCAGGACCCCCGTGGACGCCAGAACCCCCGTGATCCCCACCGCCACCCCGAACCGGACACGCCTCATGTCAGACCTCCCCCGCGCGCTTGGCGCGCCCACCGACGGCACAGTATACCGACACCGGGTCCATCGCGGACAGTTCGGCGTCAGCGCCCTGGGCGCACCCGGCCTCCGGCCAGGGAAAGCGCGGCCAGGATCGCCAGCAGCGGCTCCGCCGGGAGACGGTAGCGGGTAGAGGCGATCCAGACGGAGTGCGCAAGCCAGAGCGCCAGGATCGGAAGGACGAGCAGGAGCGCGTCCGGACGCGCCAGGCGGGCAAGGCAAACCCCAGCGAGCGGCAACCAGAGAAGCACGGCGACGCTCGTCCCGAGGCAGATCGCCGGGTGGCGGTATGCGCGCGGATTCGGAAACGGGTTCCAGAAGCGCGCCCATTTCACGGGGACGAGCCGCAGGACGCGGAAGGGTTCGCCCGCGGCCGCGCGAAGCGCCAAACGGACCAGGTGTCGGCTCGCCGCGGCCTCCCCCAGCCCCGCCTCTAGCCGGTTCCAGTCGTATCGATTCGCGGGGCCTCCGTGCGCCTCGGGTCCCAGTGCAACGTACAGGTCGTGCCCGGCGCGCGAGGTGAGAAGGGGAAACGCGCCGAGCAGGCGCGC
>JACQRN010000062.1 GCA_016206515.1 Planctomycetota bacterium
CGCCAGGCCGAGCGGGCCGCTGCCGAGTGGCGTCCTCAAAGCTGGGAGGAGTTGAAGGCGCGTCTCCCGGAGGCTCCCGCGGAGCCGCCTCCGGAACCAGAGCCCGCGGGCGCGCCGCCGCGGGACGAGTAGACTTCCTCGACGTTCGGAAAGGGCAGCGCCATGGAGGGCGGAAGCCCCTCCGATCGATCAATAAACGAACAACATCTCCCTGTATTTCGGCAGCGGCCAGAGTTCGTCGTCGACGATCCGCTCGAGGGCGTCGGCCGCCTCGCGGACGGCGTCCATCGCGGGGAGCACCTTGTCGCGGCAGGCGCGGGCGTGGGCGGAGACGTCGCCGTGGGTCGCGTCCGCGTCCGTGCGGGCGGCGTCCAGTCTCGTCAGGGCATCGGCGAGTTTGACGCTCCATTCATCGACGGGGGCGATGATCTTGGCGGCGGCGGCGGACTTCGCCACCTGCGAGGTCTCCCCGAGGAACCGCTGGTACTTGAGCGCCGCGGGGAGGATCTGCGTGCGCGCGATCGCGGAGGAGATGGACGCCTCGATCGTCACCGTCTTGACGTAGTTCTCCAGGTAGATCGTCCGGCGGGAGGCGATCTCGCCGTCCGTGAACACCTCCTGGCGGCGGAACAGATCCTTCACCTTCGGGTCCGCGAGCACCTCGAGGGCGTCGACCGTGTTGCGCAGGTTCGGCAGGCCCCGCTTCTCGGCCTCGGCGTGCCACTCCTTCGAGTAGTTGTCGCCGTCGAAGATCACCCTCTGGTTCGCGGCCAGGGTGGAGGTGACGACCTTCTGGATCGCCGCGAGGATCTCCTTGCCGCCCGCCGTCTCCCGTTCGATCTCGTCGGCCATCCCCTGCATTGCGTCGGCGACGATCGTGTTGAGGAAGGTGTTCGGCCGCGCGATCGCCTGGGACGCCCCGACCGCCCGGAACTCGAACTTGTTCCCCGTGAAGGCGAACGGCGAGGTCCGGTTGCGGTCCGAGGCGTCCTTCGGGAGCGACGGCAGCGCCGAGACCCCGATGTCGATGTGCGAGGCGTCGCGCTTGGCCCCCTTGGTCCCGGCGATGAGGTCGGCAACGACCTTCGACAGGTGTTCACCGAGGTAGACGCTGATGATCGCGGGAGGCGCCTCGTTCGCCCCGAGGCGGTGGTCGTTGGCGGCGCTGGCGATCGAGGCGCGCAGGACCGCCCCCCCCTGGTTCACCGCGCGGATCACGGAGGTGAGGAACACGATGAACTGCGCGTTCTCCTCGGGGGTCTGGCCTGGATCGAGGAGGTTGTTCCCCGTGTCGTCGGTCATCGACCAGTTGTTGTGCTTCCCCGAGCCGTTCACCCCGGCGAACGGCTTCTCGTGCAGCAGGCAATGCAGGCCGTGCCGGCCGGCGACGATCCGCATGGTCTCCATGACCAGCATGTTGTGGTCGGTGGCGAGGTTCCCGCGCTCGAAGATCGGGGCGAGCTCGAACTGCGCCGGGGAGACCTCGTTGTGGCGCGTCTTGACCGGGATCCCCAGGCGGTAGCACTCCGCCTCGACGTCCGTCATGAAGGCGAGGATCCGCGGCCGGATCGAGCCGAAGTAGTGGTCCTCCATCTCCTGCCCCTTCGGGGGGCGCGCGCCGAACAGGGTCCGGCCCGCGTTGATCAGGTCCGGACGGAGCCAGTAGAACCGCCGGTCGACCAGGAAGTACTCCTGCTCGGGGCCGACGGTCGTCGTGACGCGCCTGGCGGTGGTGTTCCCCAGGAGGTGCAGCAGCCGCAGAGCCTGGCGGTTGACCGCCTCGAGGGAGCGCAGCAGAGGCGTCTTCTCGTCGAGCGCCTCGCCGGTCCACGAGCAGAAGGCGGTCGGGATGCACAGCGTCCGCCCGGTGCCGTTCTCCAGGAGGAACGCGGGCGAGGTCGGATCCCACGCCGTATACCCGCGCGCCTCGAACGTGGCGCGGATCCCCCCGGAGGGGAAGGAGGAGGCGTCCGGCTCCCCCTGGATGAGGAATTTCCCCGAGAACTCGTTGATCGCGCGGCCGTCGGAGGTGTACGCCAGGAACGCGTCGTGCTTCTCCGCGGTGGACCCCGTCATCGGCTGGAACCAGTGCGTGTAGTGGGTGGCGCCCCGCGCGACCGCCCAGTCCTTCATGCCGTTGGCGATGACGTCCGCGTGCGCCGGGTCGAGCCGCTCGCCGTGCTCGATCGTGCGCACCAGCGCGTCGAACGTCTTCTTCGGGAGGCTCTTGCGCATCACCGCCAGGTTGAAGACGTTCTCCCCGTACAGTTCCGTCAGCGGCTTCCGGACGTAATCGTTCCGCTGCGCGACCGGCTGCAGGCCGGCAATCGCGCGGATCGCCTTCTGTCTCCCGTTCATTCGGATCCCTCCCCGGACCGGCCCCGTCCCCGCAAACCGGGCGGGAATATACCAGGGCGCGGGGCCAACAGGGCGTCGCTTGAGCCTGTTCGGGACGGCCTGTAGCCTTCAGCGGGCATGGGGCAGACTTCGCTGGATCTCCCCGTCGACATCCTGGAGCGCTGCGCCCGGCGGGACGAGGCCGCCTGGCGTCTCCTCACGGAGCGTCTCGGCCCGCGTCTTTTCCGGATCGCCCTGCGTCTCGTGCGGGACCGCGCCGAGGCCTCCGATGTGACGCAAGAGGCATTCCTGCGGGGGTTCCGGTCGCTGGGGCGGATGCGCGAGGCGATCCGGGACCCCGCGGCGTGGTTCGCGCGCATCGCGCTGCGCGCGGCCGCGGACCGCCTCCGCGCGCGATCCACGCGCGCCGGCGGCATCGCCCAGGCGCAGGAGATGGATCTGCTGCCCGATCCCCGGGCTCCGGATCCGCCCGGAGAGGTCCTGCGCCGGGAACGGGCGCGCCTCCTGGAGGAGGCGATCGGGCTGCTCCCGGAACGCCAGCGCGCGGCCGTGGTCCTTTTCGAGTTGGAGGGGCTCTCCCTGGAGGAGGCGGCCGGGATCATGGAGACGACCTCCGGCAACGTGAAGTCGCTCGTCCACCTGGCCCGCAACGCGCTGCGTGCCGCCTTTGACCTTCCGGGTGTCCGGCACGACGGTGTATCGGATGGATAAGGCGTTTGCGGACTTGCGGGCGAGGGGCGGGGATCCCACCCCGGCGGAGATGGCGGCGATCGCCGACGGCGTCGTGGCGGCGGTCCGGGAGGCTCCGCGGTCACGGGGCCGTCCGGTCGTCGCCGGGGTCGCGGCCGCCCTGTTCCTTGCGGTCGCGGGGGTCGGATGGGGTCTCCGTGGCCGGGGACAGGTCGTAGCGGGGATGGTCCGCCTCGACACGGAGGGCGCGGGGAGTGGATCCTCCCTTCCGATCGAGACCGACCGATGGATCGAGGTCCCCCTCGCGTCCACCGCGCATCTGGAGATCCACGGGGCGGGGATGGCGACCCTGGGTCGAGGCTCCCTTCTGCGGGTTCACGGAAGGCGGGAGGACGGGCGTGCCGTCCTCGAACTCGCGCGGGGATGCGCCCGGTTCGAGGGGGCTCCCGGCGCGCCCGGATTCGAGGTGCGCCTCCCCTGCGGGAGCGTACGGGAGGTCGGGACCGCCTACTCGGCATACGTCGTGGACCTGGCGGGCCTCCTCGGGACGCGCGGCGAGTGGCCCGCGGCGGCGCTGGTGGATGTCGTCGATGGCGAGGTGGAGATCTCCAATGCGGCCGGTCGGCAGCGCATCCTCCCCTCTCACGTGGGGTTCCTGATCGATGGATGCGCCCCCGCCTTCCGCGAGCGCGGAGGGGAGATCGGGGCGTACACGGTCGAGGCGCAACTCGCCGCGGTCGCCGGAGCGGCCCGCGCGGGAGCGCCCGGCGATCCCTTGCGGCTTCTCGAACTCGCCTCCGCGGCCCGGCGGGACCGCGAGCCGTTCGAGACATTCCTGCGCGGGACCGGTGGGGGCGAGGACGCCCGCCGACTGGCGCGCGCGCTGCTGGACCTGGAGCCGACCCCCGATGCGGCGCGCTGACGGCATCGTCCTGATCCTGGTCAGCGCGCTGCTGACGTTGCTGATCCTCCTGGCGCTGGCGACGGTGCAACTGTCGACCTCGGGCCGGCGGATCTCCCGGTTTTTCGTGGACCGCGCCCACGCGCGCCTCCTGGCCGCCTCCGGCATCGAGTGCGCC
>JACQRN010000063.1 GCA_016206515.1 Planctomycetota bacterium
GCCGACGGCGATCGGGTCGACGCCGGAGAACGGCTCGTCGAGGAGCATCACCTTCGGGCGGCCCAGGAGCGCGCGGGCGACCTCCAGGCGGCGGCGCTCGCCGCCCGACAGGCGCGAGGACGGTTGCGCGCGCAACTTGGCGAGGCCGTACCGCTCGAGAGATTCCTCGATCCGCGCGCGGCGTGCGGCGCGGTCGGGCTCGATGAACTCCAGGATCGCCAGGAGGTTCTCCTCGACCGTCAGGCGCTGGAAGATCGACGGCTCCTGGGCGAGGTACCCGAGCCCCGCGCGGGCGCGCAGGTGGACCGGCAGCCGCGTGACCTCCTCGCCGCACAGGCGCACCGAGCCTCCCGTCGGCTCGACCATCCCCATCACCATCCGGAAGGTGGTGGTCTTCCCCGCGCCGTTGGGCCCCAGGAGCCCGACCACCTCCCCGGCGCGGACCTCCAGCGACACCCCGCAGACGACCTCGCGGCGCCCGTACACCTTGCGCAGGCCGGTCGCTTCGAGGAGGGGGGCGCTCATATGCGTGCCCCGCAACCCGAAACCCGCAACCCGGAGCCCGGTCCCCGCGCCCCGTGCTCCGTGTAGCCGCGCGCCACCCTCCGTCGGCGTGTCGTCCCGAGCGAGCGTTCAAGATGCGGTCGAGCGAGCGAGGGACCTATGTGTGCCGGGTCATCCATGAGAGCCGGCAGACACAGGTCCCTCGGGCGCTCGCTGCCCGATCGGGAGCGCCCTCGGGACGACATCCACATTACCGCACCCTCCCCACACGGATCCTCGGAAACGTATTCCACGGCCAATCCCGCAGGAGCGACAAGTCCAGATACAGCAGCGAAAACTCCGCCCTCCCCACGATCTTCTCCCGGGTGATATACGGCCCCTGGTCGTGCGCCGCGTCGTGCGGCCAGGCGCGGCTGTCGTTGCTGCTCCCCGAGTTGTCGCCGAGGAAGAAATACTGCCCGTCCTCCAGGACCACCTCGCGCCCGCCGCCGAGATGGATCGACCCCTCGTCGCGGTAGTAGATGTCTCGCCAGACGCGGACCGATCCGAGCCGCAGGGGCGCATCCGTTGCGCCCAGGGAGATCTTCGCCCCGCGCGTGTCGGACTCCCCCGGCGGACGGACCTCCGAGGCGACCTCGACGCCGTCGAGGAACAGGACCAGCCGGTGGTCGTAGCGGGCGAACACCACCTCGTGCTCGACGCCGGGAGACAGCGCCGGGAGATCGCCGAGCGTCCAGACCTCCCGGTCGGGGGACACCTCCGCCTGCCGGAGTCCCCCCTCCCCCCGCCCGAACGGGAGTTCCAGCGTGAGAAAATCGTCCGCCACATGCAGGAGGACCCGCAGCCGCGCCCCTTCCTCCCCCGTGGCGCGCAGGGAGACCTTCAGGTCGCCGACGACGTTATGGCCGCCGCCGCCCGAGTTGTAGCAGAGGGCGTCGGTCACGTTCCCGGATCCGGACGGGAACATCAACTCCAGCTCCGACCACCCCGCGCCCGGAGGCTCGAACGCCCAGCCGCCCCCTTGCCGCGTCCATCCCGGCGCGTCGGAGCGCCAGCGTGGCTCGTCGTCGCGCTCGTAGGCGGTGTCGGCGACCGGGATCCAGATCGCCTCCTGGATCTCCCACGGCTTCTGGCAGATCTCCCCGTCGATGAACACATCCCCGCCGCGCAGGCCGATCCTCTCGCCGGGGAGCCCCCACAAGCGCTTGATGAAGTTCCTTTCGCGAGGCGGGGTGACGCGGCTGTCCCAGAACCGGAACACCGCGACCTCCCAGCGCCGCGGGTCGCGCAGCCGGTACAGAAGCTTGTTGGCGACGATCTTGTGGCCGCCGTACGGGAGGGGCCGGGCGGGGATGTCGACGCGCGTGCCGCAGAAGGGGCAATCCGCCGTTCCGCGGACCGGGTGCCCGCCGTCCGTCGCGCCCACGGGGATCGTCCACCCGCACCCCAGGCAGCGGACCCTTTGGTGTTCGCCGAACAGCGTCGGCGCCATGGATCCGGTCGGGATCTTGAAGATCTCGCCGAGTCCGTGCCGGATGACGAGCGCCAGGACAACCGCGACGACGAACAGCTCGACGTTCTCGCGGAGCGTCGCCCTGCGGCGGGGCTCCCGTGCGGGAGTCCGCGATGGCGTCCCCTGCGGCGCGGCGGCCCCGGGCTCCCCCCCCGGGGACACAGGTGCCGGGGACGGGAGGGGGATCATCCACGGGAGTCGCGGTCCGGTTCGAGCACCTTCAGAAACGCCTCCTGGGGGATGTCGACGAGCCCCACCGACTTCATCCTCTTCTTCCCTTCCTTCTGCTTCTCCCACAGCTTGCGCTTGCGGGTGATGTCCCCCCCGTAGCACTTCGCCGTGACGTCCTTCCCGACCGGCTTGATCGACTCGCGCGCGACGATCTTCCCGCCGATCGCCGCCTGCAGGACCACCTCGAACTGGTGCCGGGCGATCTCCTTGCGCAGGCGCACCAGGAGGTTCCGTCCGCGCCGCGCCGCGGCGGCCTGGTGGACGACGCACGACAAGGCGTCGACGCGGCGCCCCATCACCAGGACGTCCAGGCGCACGAGGTCCGCCTCGTGGTACGTCGGCCGGTCGAAGTCCATCGTCCCGTACCCGTGGGTGAGCGACTTCAGCTGGTCGTGGAAGTCGTAGATGATCTCCGCGAGCGGCAGGTCGAACAGCAGCAGCACCCGGTTCGACCCGAGGTGCTCGGTTTTCACCAGCGTCCCGCGGTGCCCCTCGGACAGGTGCATCGCCCCTCCGATGGAGGAGGCCGGGACCAGGATCTGGGTCCGCACCACCGGCTCCCGGATCGCGACGATCTGGCGGTCGACCGGGATCGCGCTCGGGTTGTCAATCCGCTCGACCTTCCCGCCGCTTAACTCGATCTCGTACGTCACGTTCGGGGCGGTCTTGATCAGGGTGAGCGACCACTCCCGCTCGAGCCGCTCCTGGATGATCTCCATGTGCAGCAGCCCCAGGAACCCGCAGCGGAAACCGTTCCCGAGCCCCTCCGAGCGCTCCGGCGCGAAGACGAACGAGGCGTCGTTCAGCCGGAGCCGCTTGAGGGCATCGCGCAGCTTCTCGAAGTCGTTCGGATCCACGGGAAACAGGCCGCAGAAGACGACCTGCAAGGGCTCCGTACACCCGGTCAACGCCTCCACCCCGGCGGAACGCCCCCCCTGGTCCGTGAGCGTCTCCCCGACGCGAACCTCCTGGATCTCGCGCATGTTGGCGCCGCACGTCCCGACCTCGCCCGGGCCCAGGCGCTCGCACGGCTGGATGCCGGGAACCAGGACGCCCAACTCCTGCACGGCGTACTTCCGGCCGTTGGAATGCAGCTCCACCGGCGCTCCGACGCGGATCTGCCCGTCGACGACGCGCACCAGGATGACGACTCCGCGGTAGTCGTCGTAGAAGGAGTCGAAGACGCGCGCGCGCAGGGGGGCGCTTGCGCTCCCCTTGGGGGGCGGCACGCGCTCCACGACCGCATCGAGAACTTCCGCGACACCGATCCCCTCCTTCGCGCTGATCCGCAGGATCTCGTCGACGCGGAACCCCATCGTTTGGACCAGCTCGTCGGTCACCTCGTCGGGACGGGCGGTCTGCAGGTCGATCTTGTTCAGGACCGGGATCACCGAGAGCCCGACCTCCATGCAGTGTGTGTAGTTGGCGACCGTCTGCGCCTGGATCCCCTGCGTGGCATCGACCAGGAGGATCGCCCCCTCGCAGGCGCGCAGAGACCGGACCACCTCGTACCCGAAGTCGACATGGCCGGGGGTGTCGATCAGGTTCAGGAGGTATTCCCCGTCGCTGCGGCGGTAGGTCAGCCGCACCGAGCTCGCCTTGATCGTGATCCCGCGCTCGCGCTCCAGGTCCATGTCGTCGAGCACCTGGTCCCGGAACTCCCTGACCGTGATCGTCCCGGTCGACAGGAGGATCCGGTCGGCGAGCGTCGACTTGCCATGGTCGATGTGCGCCACGATGCAGAAGTTCCGGATCCGGTCGGTCTTCACGCCGCCGCCCCCCGGAGGGCCTCGATCAGCCGCCGCATCCGCCCGAAGGCCCGCGCGCGGTGGGAGATCCGGTTCTTCTCGGCGCGGGAGAGCTCCGCCATGGTCTTCCCGAGGTCCGGGAGCCAGAAGTGCGGGTCGTAGCCGAAGCCGCCGCCGCC
>JACQRN010000056.1 GCA_016206515.1 Planctomycetota bacterium
CCGATGACAGGTCCGGCCCTTTCTGCTATGTTCCGCCGCGTCGTGCAGCGCGCCGGGGCGGTCGTGACCACGCAGAACGCCGCCTGGACCTCCCACAAGGAACAGATCCGGGGGCTCTCCGACCGGCTGGTCGCGGCACAGGGGCCGATCCGCATCCTCGACGCGCTGAAGTGGGACGACGATGCCGAGCGGGACGTGGTCGCCTCACGCTTCAAGCGGCTCCCGGTGGCCGACGCCGCGTACTACCGGCAGAAGCGGCCACTCCCGTTCGACCCTGGCGACAAGACCGCCGAGTTCGCCGCGATCCAGGCCGACATCGCCACGATCCTCGGCGGGGACGACCCCCTCGGACGGATCCTGCTCCGCAACTGCGCGGAATATTATCAGGAGGTCGTCGCGATGCTTCAGGCGCGCGGCACCCCGGAGTTCTACCGCATCTCGCGGCGCCTCTACGGCAGCGCCAAGGACACCTTCCAGGACGACCGGACGACGATCCGCGACCTGGGGCACCACCTGTACGACATCCTCACCGGGATCGACGAGGCGCTCCTGGGCCCGGTCGCCCCGCGCGACCTGACCGCGGAGGCGGTCGTGACGCAGCTCAACGAGCGGTTCGGCGCCTACTTCGCCGACCGCCAGATCCGCGCCAAGCTCGACGACGGGATCCTCTCGGACGCCGCCGCCGGCGCCGACTACGTCAAGATCCGGCGCGGGGTCGCCTTCTCCCGGCGCGACCTCGACATCCTGGAGATCCACGAAGGATGGGTGCACGTCGGGACCACCCTCAACGGCGCCAGCCAGAGGATCGCCACCTGGCTGTCGAAGGGGACCCCCTGCACGACCGCGACGCAGGAGGGGCTGGCGGTCATCCTCGAGGTGATCTCCTTCCGCATGACCCCCTCCCGCGCGCGCAAGCTGAACAACCGCGTGCTGGCGTGCGACAAGGCCGAGGACGGCGCGGGGTTCCTCGACATCTGCGAGTTCTACCGGACCGAGGGGTACAGCGAGGCGGAGTGCTTCCACTACGCCCAGCGCCTCTTCCGCGGCGGCGTGCTGGAGGGGGGCGCCCCCTTCACGAAGGACCTCTCGTACTGCATGGGTTTCGTGAAGGTCTACAATTTCTTGAGGACCGCGATCCGCTTCGGCCGGCCCGAGGTGATCCCGTTCCTCTTCGCCGGCAAGCTCGCGATCGAGGACGCGCCGGTCCTCTGGCGGGCCCACAAGTCCCACGTCGTCGACCCACCGCGCTATCTCCCGCCCCAGTTCGCGGACCTAAACGGCCTGGCGATGTGGATGGCGTACTCGAACTTCCTCAACCGCCTCGACCTGGCGAGGATCCAGGAGCACTTCCGGGCGATGCTGTCCGGTTGACCCACCAGTCCCGGAACGCCTTCAGGCGCGGCAGCGACTCGACATCCTTGGCGCGATGGGCGGCCTCCTTGCTCCGGATGATGTCGTCGATGTGGCAGACCGCCATCCCCTCGACGACCAGCGAGCGCCGCTTCGCATCCTCGAATGTTTCGATCCCGTCGGGGGCGAACACCAGGTCGAGGTCGAACGGGCCCGTGCGGATCTGCACGAAATCCTTCCCTCGCCGGATCTCCTCCTGCTGCCTCGCGTCGAGCGGAAACCCCATCTCCACGAGGGCCGCCACGATCGCCCGTCCGTTCTCCGGAGACTTCCTCACGAACAGGTCGGCGTCCTGCGTCGTCTCCGGAAAGCCGAGGATGATCGCGCCGGACTTCCCGAGGAAAAGGTACTCGACCCCGTGACGCCCGAACGCCTCGGCGATCTCACGCCCCTGCCGGTAGTCAAACCGCCTGTCCATACCCCAGCCAGGAGGGAAGGCTCGCCTCGCACCAGCGGCGGTACTCCGCCATCGTGTCGAAGGCACGGAACGGCTCGTCGTCGAGGACCGGTTTGTAGGTATGGACGAAGGCGTAGTCCATCCTTTGGCGGAGCGTGCGCCGTGCGGCCGCCTCGAAGTCGGCGGTCCAGTCCCTTGCCTGTTCCGAAAGATCCCGGGCCATCCTCCTGCGAAGTCTACCGCACGTAAGCGCGAGACGACTGTGCCGCTCGCATGCGATGTAGATTATCTTTTATGATAATATACATTTCGTGCCACGCCTCCCCGTCGACGACTGGTGCTCCGCCCTCGGGCTCGCGCAGTCCGCCTGGGCGCGCCTCGCCGGGATCCCGCCGCCGGTCCTGTGCGACCTCGCGCGCGGGCGGCGCAACCCGACGCTCCGGACGATCGGGCGGCTCGCCGAGGCGATCCGCCGCGAGCCGTGGGAACTCCTGCGCGGACCGCGCCCCGGCGAGGGGCTCCCCACAGAGGAGGAAGCCCTCCGTGAGAACCTCGCGTGGCTCTCTTCCCTGACGCCGCGCGCTCGGGCGCGCGCGGCGGAGGGATCCGCGC
Organism: Planctomycetota bacterium; assembly: GCA_016206515.1. GTDB lineage: Bacteria > Planctomycetota > SBBH01 > SBBH01 > JACQRN01 > JACQRN01. The sequence continues at coordinate 2,420 of JACQRN010000056.1, forward strand.
GGTTCGTCCGGCGCGCCCGGAGGCTGAAGCGTGGAGCGTGACGAGGCGGATCCGGTCGCATTCCTGGAGAGGCTCGGGGCCTCCTCCGTCCGCTGGCTCCTGATCGGACGGCAGGCGCTCATCCAGTACGGCGCGCCCTTGCAGACGATGGACTACGACCTGTGGGTCGATCCCGGCGCCGCGAACCTCCGCCGCTTCCTCGCGCTCGCGGGCGGTGCGGGACTGGAGTCCCCGACGCTGGCATCGGTCCAGGGCCGTCCGTACTTCACGCTCCACGGAGGGCTCCTGAAGGTGGACGTCTTCAAGGTCCGATCCTTCCGGAACCTCGACGGGGAGGAGATCGACTTCGCCTCTGCCTGGCGCCGCAGGACGGTCGCCTCAGCCCCCGGCGACCCCCTGCGCCTCCCCCTCCCCCGCCTAGACGACTTGCGGCGCCTCAAGCGGATGCGGGACGGGGAGAAGGATCGCGAGGACCTGCGGTATATCGACCAGTTGACGAAGACGAAGCGACGCCGGACCCGCTGATTCCGACGGCTTGCTTATCGTATTCCATTGAAATACAATGTATTCGTGACCCGTACCCGCCTTAAAACGGTGCGCCTGACCCCGGCGGAGGACCGCCGGATCGCGGCCTACCTCAAGGAGAACCCCCTCTTCGACGGGTTCGGCGCCCTGGCGCGGAAGGCGACGCTGGAGTTCGTCGCGTCTCGCCCCTCGATCCCCCTGCGTCCCGAGACGGGGAAGCCGCCCACGCCGCCGGCGACCGCGCCGGACGCCCTCCCCCTCTCCGATACCCGGCGCCCGGCGTTCCTGTGGGACTACGACCTGACCGAGAAGCAGGTGCGCGAGACCCTGGAACACGGCGGGGCGGGGCGCGAGTGGCTCCTGGCGCGCATCCTGGACCGCGCCCCTCTCCCGGAAGTGCTCCGGTACGCAACCCTGGAGGAGATCCGCGACGCGCTCCCGGATCTCAAGCTCCCCCCCGGAAAGAAGGAGCACTGGGAGTACGCCCTGCGGCGGTGGCTTGGCGATGGATAAGCCTCTCCTGACCGACGAACAGGAACGGATCCTGCGGGCGCTGTTCGCCAACGAGTGGATCCGTGCCCATATGTATCTGACGGGCGGCACCGCGCTTTCCGCCTTCCATTACCGCCACCGCGACTCCGACGACCTCGACCTGTTCACGCACGGGATCAACATCGACCCCGCGATCCCTGCCGCACGGGACGCCGCGCGCGATCTCGGCCTCCCCGTCACCGCCGAGGCTGGCACCCCATCCTTCCGCCGCCTGCGAATCGGGGACGTCCGCGTCGACCTGGTGCGGGACGTGGATTTCCGCGTCGGCGCGCCGCTCCTCCTCGGCGGGATCATGGTCGACAATGTGAAGAACATCGCCGTCAACAAGGTCTGCGCGATCCTGGGGCGGATCGAGCCGAAGGACTACGTCGACCTCCACTTCCTCCTGGAGCGCGAGCGGTACGACATCCTGGAACTCCTGGCGCTTGCCCAGCACAAGGACGCCGGCGTCAACCCCTTCCTCTGGTCGGAGATCATCCAGGCCGCCGAGAACCTCCCCGCGCTTCCACGGATGACCGTGCCGTTCGAGATGGAGACGGTGCGCGCGACCTTCCGAGCCCTGCGGGACAGGATCTTGGACAGCCTGCGGCCAACGTAGGGGGTCCACCGACAGGATCCGGGCCACGCGGCGGGTCCTGATCCCGCAGCCTCCCCCGTCGCCGGCGACCGTCGCGCACGACAAAATACTTAGGGAGCCCTGCTGATCGAGAGCCCCCCACCGCCCCCACGAAGGAGGAGCATTCCGCCGGGGATGGGAGTCTCAATCTGCGTTGTGAAGTTCCCCACGCGCTGCTGTCTAAACGCGACCGAACTGCCCTCCACACATTTGCCTATCAATCGAGACTCTAGCGCGGAAGTCGGCACCGGATCCCGGGCCCCGCAACCCGGGCCCCCGTTCCCCGAACCCGGAACCCCGTTCCCCGGGCCCCCTCACGGGAGCGGAGACAGATAGCGCCCCAGCATCCGCGTCACATGGTCGCAGGCGTCCCAGAGGCGGCGGTACTCAACCTCTGGGAGGAGCCCCATCCGCCAGGCCGCCTCGGCGCAAGCCGCCGCCTCGTGGGCCGATCCGATCGCGCAGGCGAGGAAGCGCCTGCGCTCCGCACCGGAGGGGCGCCCGAGCCCTTCTGCGATATTGAGCGCCACCGACCCGGCGCTGCGCATCGCCTGATCGCGCAGCCAGCCATGTCCGCGCGGCCACCGCGCCGCATGGCGAGACATCTCCCCGAGGACCTCCTGGGCCTTCCCGTACGCCCGAAACTTTTCCAAGTCCATCGATCCCGACCTCCGTTCGAGCGCCACCGCGGCGCCTCGCCCCGCATGGCGCCGCGGTGGCGCGGGGTAGCGGAGGTCGGGGGACCGGGAAACGGAGGACGGGGTCACGGAGGCCCGGGGATCGGGGAGCCGGAGGTCCGTGATTCATCCGCTTTCGATTCGGGGACAACCCGACTTCGGCGCTAGACACTCTCCGTATTTGACATTAATCCATATGAATCTATAGTTTCATTTGGATATTCCAAATGAAACCAGAATATCACGTAGCCAGAACTCAATGGCTCCAGGCGATCGAGGGCGCCTGGTCGCGGAAACCGCTCCTCTGGATCGCGGGGGTCCGGCGCGTGGGGAAGACCTCCCTGTGCCTCTCGATCCCGGGGATCGAGCTGTTCGATTGCGAACTCCCCAGGGTCCGGCGCTCCATGGAGGATCCCGAGGCGTTCCTCGACGGGGTCCGGGGGAAACGGATCGCCCTCGACGAGATCCACCGCCTGCCGAACCCGTCGGAACTCCTGAAGATCGCCGCCGACCACTACCCGGACGTCCGGATCCTGGCCACCGGATCGTCCACCCTCGGGGCGACGGCGAAGTTCCGCGACACCCTCGCCGGACGCAAGGAGACGCTCTGGCTGACACCGATGACGTCGGCGGACCTGCGCGACTTCGGCGGCGGGAACCTGCCTCACCGCCTCCTGCGGGGCGGGCTTCCCCCCTTCTTCCTGGCCGGGGACGATCCCGAGCGCGACTTCCAGGAATGGATGGACGCCTACTGGGCGAAGGACATCCAGGAGATGTTCCGGCTGGAGCGGCGGACCGCGTTCCTGGCGTTCGTCGAGATGCTCCTGGCCCAGAGCGGCGGGATCTTCGAGGCGACGCGGTTCGCCAGCGCCTGCGGCGTGAGCCACACGACGATCCGGAACTACCTCGGCGCGCTCGAGGCGACCTTCGTCGCGCACGTCGTGAGGCCGTACAGCACCCGCCGGTCGGTCGAGATCGTCGCCGCCCCGAAGGTGTACGGATTCGACACGGGGTTCGTCTGCCACGAACGCGGATGGACCTCCCTGCGCGGCGAGGATCTCGGCGCCCTCTGGGAGCACTACGTCCTCAACGAGATGCACGGACGCCTGCAGCAGCGGCGTCCGATCCGGTACTGGCGCGACAAGCAGGGGCGCGAGGTCGACTTCATCCTCGTCCCGCGAGGCAAGCCCCCCGTCGCGATCGAGTGCAAGTGGTCCGCCGCCGCCTTCGACCCCGCCTCCCTGCTCGCGTTCCGGCGCCTCTATCCGTCCGGCCGCAACCTCGTCGTCGCCCACGACGTGGACCGCCCGTTCGAGCGGACCGTCGGCCCCGTGCGGGTGCGCTATGTGGGGCTGGAGGGGATGCTGGACGGGATCTCGGGGTGACGGGCGGGCGACCTCGCCACGGCAGGCGAAGTGCTGCCGGCGCCCGACATTGCCCGGCTACCGCCGGGCGCGGATGCGCTATTCCCCCACGTCCTCCAAGCGCGATTCCGATTCGTACGATTTGCGAAGGATCTTCAGCAGCGCGTCCCGGCTACGCGCCAGATCCTCGCCGCCGAGCCGGATCCGATACCGCCGTGAACGCGCCTTGTAATCCATCATGTCGAGTCCCGCCGCGTCGATCTCCTCCTGTGTCCCGGCATCCTGGGCGAGGCGGAGCTCCATCAGAACGGAGTTCCGACGTGGCTTGAAGACGACGAAGTTATCCGGCTGCCCGTCCCGACCCATGCCGATGTAGTTCTTGGTGTACTTCAACGAGTGCCCGCGAGCCACATCCCGCAGCAGTCCGAACATGCCGTCGACGATCTCCAGGGAGGCGCGGGACCCCTTCCTCTCCCAGTACCCCCGGTCCGTCACCTCGGCTTCGCCGACCTCGTCGTCATCGATCCCGCGCGACAGCACGTCCAGGACCTTCGTGAATACCAGGGTGATCCAATCCCCCACCTGAAACGCCTTCATCTGGATCGCGATGATGGGGACGGCCCCGTTGAACAGGCCGATCACGCTCTGGAACCGGCTTGTCACGTCCTCCGCGACCAGGACAGCGCAATGGTTGTGCTCACGGTAACGCCTCCGCTCCGCGTCCCAGTATTCGAGCGTTCGGATAATGTGCGATGCGTTCGTGCCGCCCAGTTGGATCTCAACTTTATAACGCATCTCCCCGTCCGCATCTTCGAGCAGCAGGTCGAGTCTCCCCGCGCCGGGTTGCGACCTCTCCCTGGCCTTGAGCACGACTTCCCCCAACCCGAGGATGGAGGGGTCTTCCGCGATGCGATCCTGTACCCAGCGCTCGTTCAGCTCCGGGTTCCCCTGAAGAGGGATCGGCACTGCCTTCGTAAAATTGGGCACACCGGAACGTAGCATGACCGCATACTGCGGTCAACGCGGCAGCCCGCGCCTCCGACGCCGCCCGATCAGCGCCCGCGCAGGTAGCGGCCGGGCGTCAGGACGCGGAGCGGACCGACGAGACGCCCCAGGAGGGGGCCGAAATCCCCCAGGTCCCCCGTCAGAAGATGCGTCGCTCCGGCGTCGAGCGCGGCGAGGAGAATCGGGACGTCCTTCCCCGGGAGGACGATCCCCTCCGGGAGGGGGCGGACGACGGGGTGCGCCACGATGCGGACACCCCGCGACAGCCGGTCAAGTCGCGAGAGACGGTCCGCCCCCCGAAGGTTCGTGCGCGCCTCCTCCAAAGCGTACCCGGACGTGATCCGCTCGATCTCCTGCAGCTTCCACAACGCTGCGATCCCTGCGTTCGGCCTGTACGCCGCCGAGAACAGGACGTTCGCGTCGAGGAAGACGCGGTCCAAACCCTACGCTCCGGAGGGGCTCTCGTGGCGAACCTTCGACGGATCGAGCCCCAAGCGCCGGACCTCCTCCGAGGCCTTCTGGAAGTCTTCCGTGTCGACGGCGTTCGACAGGAGGAACTCCGCCTGCCTTTCGCGGGAGTAGATCTCGACCGGGACGACGGCAGCCGGCCGCAACAGGATCCCCTCCGCGGTCGGCTCGGCGACGACCATCGCCCCTTCCCCAAGCCCGTACCGCTTGCGCAGGTCCGCCGGGATCACATAGGTGCCGCGTCGCCCCACCTTCGATGCAGACATGACGTAATATCGTACTATCCGATTATCCGATGTCAAATCCGGAATGCGACCGGTGGCACGCGCAATAGCCCAAGCGCCCGCCGGGGAAACCGGATGGTCGCCCACGGCGCGGCGTGCGACCTGACCGCATTTCTTGATCGCGTGCGAAGCGCCTGAACCGGGAGATCCCAACCGACGTCGCAAACGGATGCATCAAGCGCGCGGCAGCGGCCCCCGTCCCAGCAGTTTGCGGAGAGCATTGACCGACAGAAGCCGACCGCGGATGCGGTGAATCA
>JACQRN010000069.1 GCA_016206515.1 Planctomycetota bacterium
CTGGACGGACACGGGCGAGGGGACGTTCGACCTGCATTATCTGCGCAGCAAGGAGCGGCAGGAGATCGATTTCCTGGTCTCCCGCGACGGCGAACCGTGGCTTCCGGTGGAGGTCAAATGGTCCGACACCGATCCGTCGCCGAACTGGAAGCGGTTCGCGCCGATGCTTTCCTGCAAGCGCGGGTTGCAGATCGTCCACCAGGGCGCATGGGAGGTTCGCGGTTTCGGCGAGACGCAGGTCCTCGTGGCCGGCGCGGCCGAGGCGCTCCGCTACTTCGCCTGACCGCGCCGGCGGCCTTCTTCCCGAATCCTCTCCAACGTCTCCCTCTGCCCCTCCGTCAGCCTCCGGTGCCTCTCCCCCCCGGGAACCCGCGGGTCGAGGTCGAGCGCCTCGCGGGCGGACTCCGCGGATTCCAGGAGGAGTTCCGAGAGCGCCGCATGCGGCGGGATCTCCCACGCGCGCGCGAGCGCCTCGACGCGCTCGGGATCGTGGGCGATCTCCTCCAGGATGTCGCAGCGCAGGGCGTGCGGGCCGGGGGTGGCGGGGAAGCACGCGACGAGCCGTTGCGCGGCGTCGTAGGTCTCCGGCGAGCGGGCGCTCTCGCGCCGCGACAGGGAGATCTTGAGCGTCCAGAGTTGGCCGCGGTCCGGCTGCCGCTCGAGGAGGGCGTCCGTCTCCTTCTCGCACTCGGCTAGGAGGGGCTCGTCCCCGGAGGCTTGCGCGACGCGCGACATCGCCTGCGCCCAGATTTCTCGGAGCGACGTCCTGCCGGGCGTCTCCCGCCGCACGCGGCGCCAGTCCTCCGGCGTCGCCGTAGCGCCCTCCGGGTGCTCGTACGGGACCGTCGCCTCGGGGAGCGCCCATCCCCACGCCCAGACCATCCACGCGGCCAGGAGCAGGGCGGCAGCGGCGTGCGATGAGCCGGCAGGTCCGCGAAGCGTGAGGCGCGAAGCGTCCGGTGGCTCTGCGGCGAGTGTGCCGGCAAGAGCCATGAACAGGAGGGCGATCCCCGGCACATGAAGCGGGTGGTCGCCGAGGGAAAGGAGGAGCGCCGCGACGGTCCCCCAGCGCGCCGTCCCGAGGAGGGCCGGCGGGAGGTCGATCGGCGCGCCGCGCGGGCACGTGAGGGCGATCGTGCCGGCCAGGGAGATGGCCGCGGCGGCGGCGAAGAGGGTTTCGACGCTGGAATGGGAGGTGTGCGGGATCGCCCCGGGCAAACGCCAGGCGACGGCGAAGGCGGACAGGATCGCCAGCAGGAGACCCGGGCCGCTCCCCGCCTCCAGGCGCAAGGGAGAACCGCCCGTCCCCCTGGCGAGTGCGCCGCACGCCAGGAGGAGGAACGCCGCCGGAAGGAGGAGCCCCCCCTCGACCGCCATCTGGAGGAGGTCCTGGTGCGCGTGCCTCGCGAAGGTCGCGCCCGCCTCCTGGTGCGCCATGTACGCCTCCGGGTACTGCCCGGTGCCGTGCCCGAGCCAGGGGCTCGCCGCAACGGCCCGGCCGGCGCCGCGCCAGTACCCGGCGCGGAAGTGGAGCGGCGTCTCCATCGAGGGGGGGACGAGCGGTGAGGCGATGCTGGCGCCCACCAGGAGGAGTGCCAGGGCTCGCGCGGCGGCCATCGGTCCCAGGCGCAGAACCCTTGCGCCCGCCAGGAAGCATGCGGCGAGGAGCCCCGCGATCCAGACCCCCCGCGCGCCGCAGGCGGCGAGCCCCCACGCCTCGAGCGCGACGAGGAGGCCGTGGAGGGCGAGCGCGCTCGGACGGCCCCCCGCGCGGAACAGGGCGAGCGTCCAGGCCGCATGGAGCGGCAGGAGCATCAGCAGGAACCCACCGAGCGCGTTCGGGTAGTACGGCTGCAGGGCGCCGAACGGTTCGCGCGACCCCAGGAGCGCCTCGGCGCGCTCGGCCGTGACGGTCCCGGCCGTGACGGTCCCGGCCGCGCCGGCCTCGGCCGTCTCACGGGTTGGGACGAGATGCCCGCGGTCGACCTGGAGAAACCTCTGCTCGGCCATGTACAGGTCGAGCTGTCCGGTCGATTGGTGGAACGACAGAAGTCCCGCGAACCCCCCGGCGAGGACGGCGGCGAGAAAAAGCTCCCCCGCGCGGCGAGCGTGCGTCGCAGCGCAGCAGAAGGCAAGGAGCCATCCCGCGCCGTCCGCGACGGCGTGCAGGCGTCTCTCCGGATCCCGCGTCAGCGCCGCGGCAACGGCAATCGCGAGCGCCAGCAGGGCGATCGCCCCGCGCCCTCCGCGCGCGAGGCGGTCCCCCGCCAGGAGCGCGCAGGCGATCGCCGCGAGGGCGCACGTGCCGAGCGCCAGGTCCGCGAAGGCGTCGGCGTTCGGCTCGAAGAGGTGGGAGGGGACGCACGTCCGCAGCCAGAGCGCGCCGAGGAAGGCATACCACGAGACGCCGTGCAGGCGTCCGATCATCGCCGCCGCCCGGCGCGCTCCAGGAGCGCGGTCAGGCACAGGACGCCGATCGCCTGCAGGAGCGCCACCTGCGCGACGTACGGCGGCAGGGCGTACAGGATCGGCGCGCCGACCGACAGGCAGAAGGCGAGGCCGTAGAGCGACAGGACCGCCTCGCGGCGGGTCATCCCGAGGGCGATCAGGCGGTGGGTGAAGTGGTTGCGGTCCCCGCGGAAGACGGGGGCGCGCTCGCGCAGGCGGATCGCCACGACGAGGGCGGAGTCGAACAGGGGGACCGCGAGGCACAACAGCGGCGCGGCGAACCTCCACGGTGTCGTCTCCGGCGCCCAGAAGGTCTGCATCACCGTCAGCGTCCCGAGGAGGAACCCCACCGACAGGGACCCCGCGTCCCCCAGGAAGATGCGGGCCGGCGGGAAGTTGTGCGGGAGGAACCCCGCCAGCGCGCCGGAGAGGATCGCCAGCAGCGTCCCCTCCATCCCCTGGCCGGTCTGGAAGGCGGTCGCCGAGAGCATCGCGGCGGCGATTGACCCGACCCCGGCGCTCGATCCGTCCTCGTGGTCGAACAGGTTCATCGCGTTCGTGACCGCCAGGACCCACAGGATCGTCGTCGCGCACGCGACCGGCTCTCCGCCTGGGAGCACCGTGATCCGGAATCCGTCGTCGCGCAGCGCCGCGTAGGCGGAGGAGACGACGATCGTCTGCAGGAGGAGTTTCACGGCCGGGCGCATCGGCCGCGCGTCGTCCCGGAGCCCCACGAGCCCCATGGCGAGCGTGAGGAGGATGACACGCAGGGCTGTCGGCGGGATCCCGGAGCGGAACGCGAGCGCGGCCCCCGCCCCGAGCGCCGCGAGGACCGCGATCCCCCCGCCGAGCGGGACCCGGCGTACGGCGCCGTCCAGGCTCTCCGCCTCGTCGACGAACCCCCCGGCGCGCGCCGAGCGCCGGACGAACGCGGTCGCCAGAAACGCGCCGACGAGCGCGGCGGCCGTCCCCAGAACCACCGGCGCGTGCGGCAGCAGGATCTCGGGGAGTGGCATGCGTCTATCGTAGGAATCCGGGAATCCGGCTCCTATGCCCGCCATCGGGGGAGTCTCTTCCCATCCCGATGAGGAATGCGACAATTCCATCCGGGTGTCCAGGGGAAGCACGTCGCTGCACGGCTTGAACGCAGACCGGGGGTTGCCTCTTCCCGCCAAGCCCCTCTACTTTCTCCTGAACCGCCTGAACAACCTGTTCCCGATGAGTCGGCTCGATCCCGGCCTGGCGATCCGGCCCTTCACCCCCTCCCCGGAGCGGCTGGGCGCCGCGGTTCCGGAGACCGTGATCTCGCCCGCCAGGGTGCTGACCCACCTGTACTGGCAGGGTCTGCCGTGGCCGGAGATCCAGCGGGAACTCGGCGGCATCCGTGTCCTGGATGTGGGGTGCGGACGCGCGGACTACGCCGCGCCGCTGCTGGACTGGAGCGGGGGAAGGATCGAGCGCTACCTGGGGGTCGACGCCGAAACGCATCCCGAATGGGACGTCCTCCTCCGCGACCGGGGGCCGTTCGCGTTCGCCCGTGGCGATGCCTCGGAGATATCGCGCCACCTGGCGCCGGAGACCAGCATCATCCTGTCCTCCTCCGCCCTGGAGCACGTGGACCGGGACCTCGGTTTCTTCGAGCAGGTCCGCGACCATGCCGCCCGCTGCGGGGACGGCCCCTGCTGCAGTTCCACATCGTGCCTTCCAGCGCCTGCCTGCGCCTGTTTCTGCTCCATGGCATCCGCCAGTACACGCCGCGCACGCTTTCAAAGGCGACCCGGCTCTTCACCGACCGGACCTACGCCACCCTCTTTCTCCTGGGGGGCGCGGCCTGCGTCCGGCACCACTTCCGGCACATCACCCGTCCCGTCCTGACGGGGAGGCGCGCGTCCCCCGCGCCGGAGGCCCTGCGCCTCGCCATCGCGCGGGACGCGGCCCCCGTTCCCCGTCGGCCCTATTTCTACGCCCTGGTGATCCATTCGAATTGGCGGACGCGCCTCTTCTGAATGCGGGGCGCGGGGGTGCGGCGGGGGATGGGTGGCTCAAGGCAGAGGAGACGGGAGACCGGAGTGAGGGCTAATCGTGCGACGCAATAAGGTCCAGGATCGCCCGCCCGTCCCTTGCGTTGAGAATCGCCTGCTTGATCGGGTCGTCGATCAGGAGCGAGATCACCCGCGAGAGGATCTGGAGGTAGGTTCCCGTCTCCTTCTCGGGGGCGGCGATCATGACCACCAACTGCACCTTCACCTGGTCCGGAGCCTCGAACGGGATCCCCCGCACGGAACGGCCGAGCGCGAGGACCGGCTTGCGGACCGCCTTGATCTTCGCGTGCGGAATGGCGATCCCCTCGCCGACCCCGGTCGACATCACCTGCTCGCGCTCCAGGATCGCCTCGTGGAGCGCCTGGGCGTCCGTGATCCGGTCGGAGGTGGACAGGACCGCCGCCATCTCCTCCAGGACGGATGTCTTGTCCTTTCCCTTCAGGTCGACGATGCGTTCCGCGGCCAGGAGCGGTGCCAGACGGATCATGGGAGGCGAATCCTACCGGGAATGCCGCGCCCCTTCCAGCCCCTGCAGGTGCTCCAGGAGCCCCGTGCGGTCCATTCCCCGCAGGGCGTCCGCCCCCAGGGCGTCCTCGACGCGGAATGGTCCGATCCTCGTCCGGACGAGCGCGCGCAGGTGCGCCGGGACGCCGAGCCTTCTGCCGAACGCCTCGGCGAGCGCACGAAGGTAGGTGCCGGACGAGACGACGGCCGTGACCGTCGCCTGCGGGGTGTCCCAGGACTCCAGGGCGAGCCGGTGGACCTGGGTCGGCGCGAGGCGCTCGGGGGGTGTCTCCCCCCGCCGGGCGATCCGGTGGAACGCCTCCCCCCGGTGCTTGGCGGCGGAGTATGCGGGGATCCTCTGCTCGATCCTTCCCCGGAGGGGTGCCAGGGCGCGCTCGATGTCGGCGCTCGCCAGGGGGGGGACCTCCGAGCGAGCAACGACCGCCCCGGCGCGGTCCCCCGAATCGGTCCTCTCCCCGAGCCGGATCGTCGCGAGGTACGACTTGGGGTGGTGGCGCAGGGCGTCGAACCAGCGCGTCGCCTCCCCGACCAGGAGCAGGAGGAGTCCTTCCGCCAGGGGGTCGAGCGTTCCACCATGGCCGATCCGGCGGATCCCGAGGGAACGCCGCGCGAGCGCGACCATGTCGTGCGACGTCGGGCCTTCGGGCTTGTGGAGGGGGAGGATCCCGGAGGGGGGAGTGGCCATGCGGACTATCATGGGACAAAGAGGAGACAGGAGACAGGAGACGGGAGGCGGGACAGGACGGGAAGCAAGTCGAGAGACAGGAGCGTGTCGTGGGGGACGATCGGGCAGTTTCCTGTCTCCCGTCTTCTGACTCCTGACCTCCGCCTTAGGTGGCTTTCGATACGGTCCTCGACACGGTCGTTATAATCATCCCAATGTCCTCCAGGTCCTCTAGGGCCGGGCTCCTTGGTGCGATCAGGAAGGAAGACCGCGCGGCGCTTCTCCTGATGGGGGCGGGGCTCGCGGCGGCGGCGGTCGACGGCCTGTTCCTCCGCGAGGGGGCGCCCTCCGTCGCGTGCCTGGCCGCCGGCCTGGCGTTGTGGGGCGCGGGGTGGATGCGGCGGCGCGGAGCGCGCAGCGGGGGGGCCGCGTCCGGATTGGCCCTGGCCGGCGCCCGCGCGCGGTTCGAGGAGATCGTCCGGTCGATCGAGTCGGTCCCGGGCGACCCGTCGTGGTCCCGTCCGTTGCGGGAGGCGGCGAACGCCGCGTTCGAGGAGGCGGGGGGCTCGGACGCCCCCGCGGGGCGCGCGGAGGAGATGCTGCGTCACCTGGAGAGTTCCGAGGCCGGGCTGGACCGGCAGTCCCGGGAGTGGCAGGAGGGACTGGAGGGCGGTCGCCAGGCGGCGCTCGACCGGCTGGCGGTCCTGCGAAACCGGTGCGAGACGGAGGCGGCCGACTGGACGGGGGAGGCGGGCCGGACGGTCGAGGCACTCCCGTCCGAGGGGGTGCAGGAGCGCGCCGGGGCGCTCGCGGCGGCGGAGGGGCGTTCCGCGTCGTGGGGGGAGTCGCTCGCGCGCCTTCGTTCCTCCGCGGGCGAGCAGGTCGCCGCGATGCGCGCCCTGGAGGCGCAGGCGTGCGCGTGCGGCGTGGAGTTCGCCGCGGCGCGCGAGCAGGCCCTCCGGCACCACCTGGAAAGCGCGACGCTCCGTGCACGCGCCGGCGCGCAGGCCGAGGCGGCCCGGTTCCTGCGGGAGGTCTCCCGGAAGTTCTACGACCTGGCGATGCCGCGTCTCGGCGGTCCCCTGGAGCATCGGGATATCGTCTCCCTGATGGAGACGGTGCTCGGGCGCGCGATGACGCTCTGGCGGATCGAACGGGGGCAAGCGGGGCCAGCGCGGCTGGATCCGTCCGGCGTGGCGCGCGTCGAGGGGATATGCCTGATGTCCGACACGAGGGGGTTCACACAGACCGTCAGGCTCGACCTGACGCTCGGGCGGGAGGGGGGCGAGTGGAAGATCCACGAAATCGAACGGAAGGGGTAGGGGGCGTCCGCGAGCGGCTCTCCGGATGGATCCGCTCCTCGCCACAGATCGCCGCGGGGGCGGTCCTCGCCGCGGCGGCGGTGCTCCTCTCGCTGATGTTCCAGGACGGGGCGCGGCGCCCCCTGGAGACGGTCCTCCTCTGGGGGCTCGGGTTCGCGGGGGTGTCGGTCGTGGCCGGGAGCTTCCGGCGCTCGTCGCAGGCGCACAGCGAGCGGGTCGCCCTCGAGAAGACCGTCTTCAACGCCCTGCGGCGGCTGGGGGAGATGGAGGCGACCGCGCGCGGCGCGCTGGATGCGGGCGCTTCCGGCGAGGTCCACCTGCGGCACCTCGTCGGGCAGATCGAGTCGTCCAAGCGCGACTGGGAGCGGATCGTCCGGGACGCCTTCGCGGAGGATTTGGACCGCCTGATCGGCGGGAAGGTCTCGCGCGTCGAGGCGCGCCTCGACCAGGTGTCGCGCGAGATGCGCAAGGCGCTGCAGGATTCCGCCGCGGAGGTCGACGCCTTGGCCTCCCGCGCGCAATCGGCCATGACCTCGCAGCTCGATGCGGGGAGGGGGCAGATCGAAGGGCTCATCGCGGACGTGCGGGTCCAGGTCGGCCGCGAACGGGACGAATTGCGCGAGCGGCTGCAGAAGCTCGAGGCGAAGCGGCAGGAGGGGGCCGAGCAGGCCGCCGCGGCGGTGCAGGAGGTCGAGAGGCAGTTCGCTGACGTTCGCTCCGCGTGGGAGGCGCTGCAGCGGGACCGCTCGGCGCTCTCGAAGGGGGACCTCGACTCGCTGGCGCAGGACGAGGGGATCCGGAACGAGGGGAGGGTCAAGGCCGTGGCGGCGGCGTTCGCCGAGCATCTGCGCCGGGGGAACCTGGACGAGGTGCGGGATCTGTTCCCGCAGGAGAAGCGCGCGAAGATCGATCTGACAACGCTCCTGTCGAAGCTCGCGGGCGGGGCGGCGGAGGTGAAGGTCTCCGACGCGGCGGTGGGGGAGGTCCGGCTCGGGGAGACGGACGCGAGCGCGCAGGTCGGCCTGACGCTGCAGGCGGGTCCGGCGATCCAGTCGGTGACGCTGACCCTGGGGCTCGCCCCCGAGCGGGGCCGGTGGGTGATCGCCAAGATGTCCCGCGCGGGGGCCCCACGGGAGGGCGCGTAGGCGGCCGCCTACTCGCCCCCCGGTGGCTGCCGGGGGGTGTTGCGTCCCTCGATCTCGCGGTCGATCTCC
>JACQRN010000071.1 GCA_016206515.1 Planctomycetota bacterium
ATCCGCCATTCCGCGCATCGCGCGTTTCCTGGCGGAAGAACCCGGGGAATCCATCTATGCGTGTCCAAGGTTCTATGCAGCTGCGGCGCTGGCGCAACTTATCGAGGCGCCGTGGTTGTCCGGGCTCGACCCCTTCGAGGAGGCCAGCGCATGGTGGAAGGCGAACCGGGACCGGGAGGACTTCACCGACTACACCTTGCCCGAGGAGGAGCGGACGAGGGAACCCGCAACCCGAGTGCTGGCTCCGCCGGAGCGCGACACATGGCGAGGCAGTCGGCGGTTCACGTTCCCGAATTTCGTCACCGTCGAGGTCAGGAGTGCGGCGGAAGCGTCTTTCACGGTCGAGCACCTTCGGGAAGGGTTCTTCCAGGCGCCCGTAGACCGCCTCACGGTACGGTCAAGCGGCGGGGAGTTCACGATCTCCGACATCGGGATGTCCGATAGGGGGGTCAAGGTCAATGGGAGGGAGTTTCGCGTTCCGATGACACACCTCCTTGTGATCAACGAGACGGGCGGCATCGATGTGATCCCGCTTCCGGAGGGGGAGGCGCCCACGGGCCTCATTCCGATGACTACCCCACGATGAACACGCTCGGGGAGCGATAGCCGAACTCCTCGCGTTGACCCCCCCTCTCCGCATCCCTAGAATCCCGCTGCGCTTGTGGGCTGGCGCGGCGGAATTTCGAAGGAGGGGCTCATGAGAGTGATGCAGGGCGACTGGCGCGACCTGTTCAGCGTGTTCCGGATCGCTCTCGACCCGCGCAAGCTCGCGCTCGCGATGGTCGGGCTCACCCTCACCGTCGTCGTGTGCGGGGCGCTCGTGGGGCTCTTCGTCTGGATCGACGACCGATGGGGCGCCGAAACGGACGCCCCGGCGCTCGTGCCGAGCGTCCGCGCTCACCTGGGCGCGACCGACGAGATCGAGCGGGGACGGCACCTCGTGGCGGCGCGCGCGAGGCTGAGCGAGTACTTCGACACGACGTTCCACCGGAGCGTCGCGCGGGGGATCTCGCGCAAGTCGCTCCTGGCCGCGCACGTGCGCAACGTGGCGGAGCGCACGGTCGGGGCCGGACGGGTCCGCGGATGGGTCGAGTCGCTCACCCCGCAACGCGCGCAGGGGTGGCTCCTCTGGATCGCGTGCCTTGCCGCGGGGTGGTACATCTGGTCGATGTTCGGCGGCGCGATCACGCGGATCGCCGCGGTCGAGATCGCCAAGGACGAGAGGATCGAGTTCGCCGAGGCGTGGACGTACGCGCGGACGAACTGGCGCTCGTACTTCTGGTCCCCGACGATCGTCGCGCTCGGGATGACGATGTTCGCCCTGTGCAACTTCGCGGGCGGCTACTGGTGCGGGCACCATCACGCGCTCGCCCCCTGGATCCTCGGGGTCGGGCTCGGCGTGGTCGTGCTCGCGTTCCTCGCGAAGGCCGCGCTCGGCGGGGGCGCCAGCGCGCGCGGGGCGGCGCTCGGGGCGCTCGCGGTCGTGGCGCTCGCGGCCGTCAGCTGGCCGCAGAGGTACGTCGGCGAGGCGGTCTTCCTGTTCCCGGGGCTCCCGCTGGCGCTCCTGTCCGGGCTCCTGATCCTGCTTTTGGGGATCGGCGTCGCCCTGGGATGGCCGCTCATGCTGCCGGCGATCTCCGCTGAGGGGACCGACAGCTTCGATGCGATCGCCCGCTCCTTCAGCTACCTCTACGGCCATCCGTGGCGGTACCTCTGGTACCACATCGTCGGGGCGCTCTACGCCATCCCGTGCGTCCTGTTCGTGCTGGCGGCCGCGTGCGCCCTGACGCACGTCGCGCTCTGTACGGGCGGGATGGGGATGGACCTGTGCACCGACGACGCGCAGGCGCGCTACGCGCCGGTCCACGACACGATCTCGTACGTCTTCGCCGGACTCGGGATCGGGCACTCGGGCGACCTCCCCGACGGCCGGCTCGCCCGCGCGGTCGGGTACTGCGCCTCGATCGTGCTGCTGGTCCTGTGGGGGCTGTCGGTCGCCTACATCCCCGCCTTCATCCTGACCGCGCACACGGTGATGTACTTCCTCCTGCGCAAGGTCACGGACGGGACGGAGATGAAGGAGGTGTTCGAGGAGGAGCCCGAGGAGGAATGGGCGCCGCCGCCGCCCCCGGAGGCCGCGGGCGCGGCCCCCTCGAAAGAGGGAAAGGCGTAGTCCGTCGTCCGCGTTGCCCTCGTCGGGAGGCCCAACGTGGGGAAGTCCTCCCTGTTCAACGTCCTGGTCGGGCGGCGCCTCTCGATCGTCCATGACATCGCCGGGGTCACGCGCGACCGCGTCAACGGCTCGGCGCGCTGGTCGGAGGGGACGTTCGAGCTGATCGACACCGGCGGGCTCGACGACGCGGTGCAGGGGGAGTTCTCCGGCGGGGTGAACGCGCAGGTCGAGGCCGCCGTGGGAGAATCCGACGTCGTCTGCCTCGTCGTCGACGCGCGCGAGGGGAGGATGCCGGACGACGAGAGGATCGCGCGCGACCTGCGCAAGACGGGCAAGCCGGTCGTCGTCGCGGTCAACAAGGCGGACGGCCCCGAGTGGGACGGCGACGCGACCCCCTTCACCGCGCTCGGGTGGGACGAGACGATCCCGGTCAGCGCCACCACGGGCCGGAACCTCGCGCGCCTGCGCGCGGCGTGGCGCTCGCTCGCCAAGGGCGCATCCGACGCCCCCGCCCCGCGGACGAAGGAGCGCGCGATCCGCCTGGCGGTCGTCGGGAAACGGAACGCCGGCAAGTCCACCTGGGTCAACGCGCTCCTCGGGCGCGAGAGGATGATCGTCTCAGCGATCCCCGGCACCACGCGCGACGCGGTCGAATGCCCCCTGCCCGTGGTCGCCGGGAAGGAGGGGGAAGCCGGGGTGCTCCTCGTCGACACCCCGGGGCTCCGCCGGCGCAGCTCGGCCTCGAAGGGGCTCGACTTCTTCTCGCAGAGGCGCGGCGAGAGGGCGATCGAGGACGCCGACGTCGTGCTGCTCCTCCTCGACGGGATGACGGAGATCTCCCAGGTCGACAAGGCGATCGAGCAGGAGGTGCTGCGCTCCTGGAAGCCGGTGATCGTCGGGGTCAACAAGTGGGACCTCGTGCGCAAGCAGGTCTCGCGCCGGCGCCTGGCGCAGACGGTCCAGGAGTTCCAGGGGTACGTCCAGGCGAAGCTCCCCGGGCTCGCGCGCGCCCCGGTCCTGTTCACCGCGGGGCTCACCGCCTACCAGGTGAACGAGGCGATCGCGCTCGCGCGCACCCTCCTGGAGCAGTCCCGCCAGCGGGTCCCGACCTCGCTCCTGAACCGCTGGGTCGGCGAGTTCTGGACCCGCGGCAAGCCGAGCACCAAGGGGGCCAAGCGCCCGAACCTCTACTTCGCCGCCCAGACGTCGGTCACGCCCCCCACGATCCGCGTCTCGGTGAACGACCCTGCCCGGTTCGGCCCCTCCTACGAAAGACGGCTCATCCACTACCTCGCCGACGCGGGCCCCTGGAAGCAGGTCCCGATCAAGATCGTCTGGGTCCGGAAGAACGAGCCGAAGAAGAGGAGATAGGAGACAGGACTCCCACCTCCTGACTCCTCCCTTTAAAACGTATCGTTCTCATCCGTGCTCGACCTCCCCGTCCGCTACCGCAAGGGGATCGGCCCGAAGCGCTCCGCGCTGCTGGAGTCGATCGGGCTCCGGACGGTGCGGGACCTCCTGCTGCACCTTCCGCGCGAGTACCAGGACCGCGGGGGGGTGCGCCCCTGCGCGAGGCTGCGCGCGGGAGAGTGGGCGACCGTGCGCGGGACCCTGACGCGCGTGACGGCGAACGAGGGGTTCGGCCGCCGGCCGGGGCGCACCGTCGCGCGGCTGCGGGACGCCTCCGGCGAGATCACGCTGGTCTGGTTCCGCCAGCCGTGGAAGGCGGAGCGGCTGCACAAGGGGGACGACCTGGCGTTCTCCGGCAAGGTCTCCGTCTACGACGGCGACCTCGCCCTGGCGAATCCGGAGGAGGCGCCCGGGGAGGACGCCGCCTCGCTCTGCGGATGCATCCCGGTCTACCCCGCCACCGAAGGGCTCCCCGAGCGGATGGTGCGCGGCTGGATCCGCGACGCGCTTCCCACCCTGCGCGCGGTCCCGGAGTGGATCCCCACGGCGGTCCTGCGCAGGCACCCGCTGAAGACGCTCCCCGAGGCTCTGCGCGCCGTGCATCGGCCCGCGACCTTAGCCGAGGCCGCGCACGGACGCGAGCGACTCGTCTTCGGCGAGTCGCTCCTGTTCCACCTCGCGCGGTTGCGCCGGCACGCCGCCTACCGCCGGGACACCGCGCGGCCGGTCCCGGTCGGCGCCGCCGTCGACCGCCGGATCCGGGCGCGGCTGGGGGTCGCGCCGACCCGCGCGCAGGAGCGCGCCTTCGCGGACCTGCGGCGCGACCTGGCGCGCTCCACCCCGATGCGCCGCCTTCTGATGGGGGACGTCGGGAGCGGCAAGACCGCGGTGGCGCTCTACGGGATCCTCGCGGCGGTCGCCGCGGGGGGGCAGACGGCCCTGATGGCCCCGACCGAGATCCTCGCCGAGCAGCACTTCCTCTCGTTCCGAGGGAGGCTGGAGGGCTCCCGCGTCCGGATCGCCCTGTGCACCGGCGCGCAGGGGAAACGCTCCAACACGAAGGCCGCCGAGGCGGACCTCGTCGTCGGAACGCACGCGCTTCTGTCCGACGAGGTGCGGTTCCGACGCCTCGATCTCGCGGTGATCGATGAGCAGCACCGCTTCGGCGTCGCGCAAAGGCAGGCGCTTCGCGCGAAAGGTTCGGTGCCGCACCTGCTGGTGATGACCGCCACGCCGATCCCGCGCACGCTGGCGCTGGCGGTCTTCGGGGATCTGGAGACGACGATCCTCGACGAGATGCCGCCGGGCAGGACCCCGATCGCGACCGAGTGGGTACGCCCCGACAAGCGGGAAGACGTCCTTCGGCGCCTCGGCGTGGAGCTCTCCCTCGGCCGGCAGGCGTACCTCGTCACGAGCCGTCGGGAGGAGGAAGGGGGCGCGGAGGGGGAGGGCGCCGTCCGCGCCGCCGTGCAGACCGCCGAGCGGTGCGCCAAGCACCCGGATCTCGGCCGGTTCCGGATCGGTCTGATCCACGGCCGCATGAGTCCGAAAGACAAAGAGGAGACGATGGCACGCTTCCGCGACGGTCGCATCGACCTCCTCGTCGGCACCACCGTCGTCGAGGTCGGGCTCGACGTCCCGAACGCCACCTGGATGGTCGTCGAGGACGCCGACCGCCTCGGCCTCGCCCAACTGCATCAGCTGCGCGGCCGCGTCGGCCGCGGGCCCCACCCCTCCCGTTGCGTCCTGATCGCCGAGGGCGCCTCCGACGAGGCGCGCGAGCGCCTCCACGCGATCGTCTCCACCTCCGACGGCTTCCGGATCGCCGAGAAGGATCTCCTGGCGCGCGGCCCCGGCGCCCTCCTCGGCACGCGCCAGGCGGGCCTGCCCGAGCTGCGCGTGACGAACCTCGCCCGGGACGCGGCCACCTTCACGGCGGCCTCGCGGGAGGCGGCTCGGATCCTGGCGCCGGACCCGGGGCTGTCGCAGGCGGCGCACGGTGGGGTACGGCGGGCGCTGGCGGGGTTTTTGCAGAGGCGAACCGATCAAAGGCCAGCCGTAAAATAGTATTGACAATTTTACGACGTCACTTATAATGGTCTACGTGGCCGAGCACCGACTCTACGACGCGATGTTCGAAGAGCACCTGGCCAGCCACCGGCAGATGATCTTCGTCACCGGGCCGCGCCAGGTCGGCAAGACAACGACGTGCCGGAACCACGCCGACAGCTACGCCAACTGGGATAACCTCGACGACCGCGAGCGGATCCTGGGCGGGCCCGCGAAACTCGTCGAACGGCTCCACCTGAACCGCCTGTCCCAGCGAACCCCGACGGCCCTGTTCGACGAGCTGCACAAGTACCCCCGCTGGAAACAGTTCCTGAAGGGGTTCTTCGACACCTATGCGGACCAGGTCCGCATCCTCGTGACGGGGTCGAGCCGCATGGACGCCTACCGGCGCGGCGGCGACAGCCTCATGGGGCGCTACTTCCCCTATCGGATGCACCCGTTTTCCGTGGCCGAAACGCTCCATCAGGGCCTACCTGACCCGAAACGGATCGTCCGCCCTCCCGAAAGGATCAAACCCGCGGACTTCGACGCGCTCTGGGACCACGGCGGATATCCGGAGCCGTTCCTCAAGCGAGACAGCCGATTCACGAGTCGCTGGCAGTCCCTGCGACTCGAGCAGCTCCTGCGCGGCGACGTCCGGGATCTCACCCGGATCCAGCAGATCGACCAGTTGGAGATGCTGGTGAAACGGCTGGCCGGGCGTTCGTCCCGCCAGCTCGTCTACAGCAACCTGGCCGCGGAGGTCCGCGTCTCCGTCGATACCCTCCAGCGCTGGATCGGCACGCTGAACTCCCTGCACCTGGGCTTCCTCGTCCGGCCGTGGTTCCGGAACGTCGACCGCTCCCTGCGCAAGGAGCCGAAGTGGTTCCTGCGGGACTGGGCTGGAATCGAGGACGCGGGCGACAAGGCCGAGACGTTCGTCGGATGCCACCTCCTCAAGGCCGTCGAGGGATGGACCGACCTGGGGTTCGGAAAGTTCGATCTCGCCTACCTGCGTGACAAGCGCCAGAGGGAGGTCGATTTCCTCGTCGTCCGGGATGGGAAGCCATGGTTCCTGGTCGAGGTCAAGCGGCGCGAGGAGGTCCTGGCCAGCGCGCTCAAGATCTTCCAGGACCAGATCAAGGCTCCCTTCGCGTTCCAGGCGGTGATCGACGCCGATTTCGTGGACGCGGACTGCTTCGCCGCCCCGAGGGGGCCAGTGGTGGTTCCGGCCAGGACGCTGTTGTCGCAGCTGCTGTAGGAACGCCTGCTGGAAGCAGCGGAAGCGGCGCAAGTGAACGACAGATGACGAGATGAACTGGCAGAAACAGAAAACTAGACCCCCCGCAAATACGCCCGCACGCCGTCGTGGTCCGTGACGCGGATCATCCGGGCGCGGTCCGGCTCAAGGGTCAGGAGGATGCGCAGCCCCAGGCCGACACGGACCTCCCAGATCCCGCTCGGGTGCAGCTTCCGGAGCGACATCCCGCTGTGCCGCGCGGGATCCCGGAAGGCGACGGGGATCAGGAGCATGACTTCGAGCACCCGCCGACGCTCCTCGACCGGGAGCCCCGCCAGATCGCGCTGGAATCCTTCCGCGAGGAGGATCTTCACGACGCGGCGGGTGTCTTGAGCCGCCGACGCAGGGTACGCACGGCCGCCTCGAAGGAGCGGAACGACTCGAACCGCCCCTCCTTCTCGTCCTCGGCGACCCGCTTCCAGAACCGCTCCGCCTGCGGATCAGTCAGGCGGGGCGCCAGTTCCAGATCCTCCCCCGAGAAGGGGCGGATCGTCGCGACATGCCTGCTCCCGCGCATCAGGACGACGTCCTCCCCCTTCTCGGCGAGCGCGATCAGCTCGTTGAGGTGGGCCTTGGCATCACGGATGGTCACGAGTTTCATGCTCCCTCCCTGGAAAAGAGTACCTCATAGAAGGTCCTCTCTCAAGGACCCCATATTCTGGCACGCTCAACCGAATTTTTCGCTTGCCCCAATCGCAATATTATTCATCATACGCAACCTTATGCGAGGCGATCCCACCCCCCGGCGCGAGGCTCTCCGGCGGATCCTCTCCGACGGCAAGGAGCGAACCCAAGCGCAGATCGTCTCGGCGCTGGAGGCGGCGGGGTTCGCCTCGACCCAGGCGACCGTCTCCCGGGACCTGCGGGATCTGGGGGCGGTGAAGGCGCGCGGGACCTATTCCCTGCCTGGGGCGCACGCGCCCGAGGGGGGACCTGGTGAAGAGACGCTCCTGGCGCAGTCGGTCCTGCAGGTCCGCGCGTCGGGGGACGCGCTCGTGGTGCTCCAGACCGGGACGGGGCTGGCGGCGCGGGCGGGGCTGGCGATCGACCGGCTGAACTGGGAGGAGGTCGTCGGGACGATCGCGGGGGACGATACCGTCTTTGTCGCGGCGGCGGGAAAGAGGGAGCAGCGCGCGCTCCTGCGCCGGCTGGAGGGGATCCGGAAGGGGGAGGGGGCGTGATGGCCTCCAAGACGGCGGTCCTGGCATTTTCGGGGGGGCTCGACACCTCGTTCTGCGTCCTGGCGCTCAAGCAGGCCGGGTGGCGCGTGGCGACGGTGACCGCGCAGACGGGCGGGTTCGACGCGGCGGAGGTCGCGCGGATCGAGGCGCGCGCGAAGGAACTGGGCGTCGCGAAGCACCGCACGGTGGACGCGCGAGCGGCGCTGTTCGAGCGGGTCCTGACGCACCTGATCCGGGGGAACGTCCTGAAGGGAGCGCGCTACCCGCTGTCGGTCGCCGCCGAGCGGGTGGTCACAGCCGAGGCGGTCGCCCGGGCCGCGCGCGAGGAGGGGGCTGGCGCCATCGCCCACGGCTCGACCGGGGCGGGGAACGACCAGATCCGGTTCGACATCGCCTTCGCGGCGCTCGCGCCCGACCTGCCGGTCCTCACGCCGATCCGCGATGGAAACCTCCAGAGGGACACAACCGCGAAGGCGCTCCGCGACGCGGGGTTCCAGGTTGCGGCGAATACGCAGACGTACTCGGTCAACCAGGGGCTGTGGGGGACAACCGTAGGCGGCGGCGCGACGCACGACCCCTCCTCCGAAATCCCGCAAGAGGTATACGGTGACCGCGAGGCTTCGCCGGACCGCCCGCTGGACCTGACGATTGACTTCGAGACCGGGATCCCGGTCGGCCAGAACGGGAAGCGGCGCGAGGCGGTGGCGCTCCTGACGGATCTCAACGAGATCGGAACCCGCTACCGCGTCGGGCGCGGGATCCATGTCGGGCAGACGATCCTCGGGTTCACCGGGCGGATCGCCTTCGCGGCCCCCTCCGCGCTCGTCCTGATCGAGGCGCACCGGGAGCTGACAAAACTCACCCATACCGCCGAGCAGCTGCGCGCGATCGATGCGCTCGCCGCCACGTACGGCGCGCTGTTGCACGAGGGGCGGTTCTGGGACCCGGTGATGCGCGACATCGAGGCGTTCCTCGCGCACGCCGACCGGCGCGCCAACGGGGCGGTGCGCGTGCGGCTCCATCCCCACCGGTTCGAGATCGTCTCGGCGCAATCCCCCGACGCCCTCGGGGCGCGCTCCGGGGCGAAGTACGGCGAGAGCGCCGGAGGATGGGGGGCGGAGGGGCCGAAGGGGTTCTCGCACTTCCTCGGGATGCCGGGAAGATTGGCCGCGCTGCGGGAACAGGGAGGCAAGTCGTGACGCGCAAAACACCGAAAGAAATGCCACCGGCGAAGCCGGCGGCGGCGGTGGCGGGCGGTCTCCCGGTCGCGGTCCTGGGGGGGTCCGGGTACGTCGCACGGGAGCTGGTGCGGATCCTGCTGGGGCACCCGGCATTCCGGCTCTCCGCCCTCTTGAGCCGCTCCGCCGCGGGGAAGCCGCTCGGCGAGGTGCATCCGGAGCTCGCCGGGGTGCGCGACCTGACCTGCTCGGCGGTCTCGCCGGAGGCGCTCCCGGAGAAGCCGGCGTTCCTGTTCAGCGCCCTCCCGCACGGGGTCTCGATGTCGCACATCGCCAAGTTCTGGGAGGCGTTCCCCGAGACGAAGGTCGTGGACCTCTCGGCGGACTTCCGGCTCCCGCCCGATACGTACGGGAAGACGTACGGACATGCACATGAGGCGCCGGCCCTGTGCGAGCGGTTCGCCTGGGGGACGGCCGAGTGGCTGCCGGAGTGGAAGCACTCCCCGGCCGCGTACGCCACGCCGGGGTGCTTCACGACCGCCGTGTCGCTCGCCCTGGCGCCGCTCTCCGCCCGCCGCTGGCTGGACGGGGACGTCGCCGCCTTCGGCGTGACGGGGTCGACCGGGTCGGGGGCGTCCCCGTCGCAGACGACGCACCACCCCGAGCGCGCGGAGAGCTTCCGCGCGTACGGCCTGTCGGGCCACCGCCACGAGCCGGAGATGGTCCGGAACACCGAGTCGGTCGCGGGCCGCTCATCGCACGCGCGTCCCTCGCAGCGCTGGCACCTGCGGTTCACGCCCCACTCCGCCCCGATGACGCGCGGGATCTTCGCCCACATCCAGGCGGTCCTTCCCGAGGGGGTCGGGCCGAAGGACGTCGACGAGGCGATGGAGGAGTCGTACAAGGGGAAGCCGTTCATCCGCCTGCTCGGCGCGCACTCCCCAGAGGTCCGCTCGGTCACCGGGACGAACTTCGCCGAGATCGGCTGGGCCGCGAGCGCCAGCGAGGGAGGCGGCCGTTCCGTCGCGCGCGTCCTGTGCGCGATCGACAACCTGGTGAAGGGCGCCGCCGGCCAGGCGATCCAGGTCGCCAACCGGATGGCGGGGCTCGACGAGCGGGTCGGATTGATCCCGGGATTCGAGTACGACCTGTGACGACGGCGCGGGAAGATCCTGGGACGGAGCGCGAGATCCCGTGGGCGCGGATCGTAACGATCGCCGCCCTATTGATTCTGGTGGGTGGCGGAGCGTGGCTCGCAATCCTGTGGCCGGAGACGCGCGATGTCGCGTTCTCCTTCGAAGGGAAGGGCGGGACCCAGGGAGAGGTCTATCTAAACGACACGAGGGTCGGATCCCTGCCGTGCACCATTCCCCTTGAAATCATGCAGAGACACCTCGAGAACACCACTCTTCCCACATGGCCGCCGACAGGCGCAGCCTCTAGTTCATCGGGGACCGAAGGAATCCATACGGCATGGGTTGTCGGCAGGACGCCCGGAGCGGAAGAAGCCAGTGATCTTCTGTATGTGCAGGACTCCGACACTCCTGGGTGCCCCGTCAGCGTCGTTCGTGTACGCGTGATCGCGCCGAACGGGACGGCGCTGCAACATATCGGAGGCGGTAGCCTGTACCAGGGCGGCTTGAAGCACACGCTGGATCACGAACGATTCATCTTCCAGGAGCGCCCTACGGAGAACTAGCCGGATGCCCACCCACGAACTCGACGTCTACCACAAGATCCCGATCTCGGTCGCGCGGGGGGACCGCGACGCCCTGATCACGACCGATGGCCGGGAGATCCTCGACCTGTACGGCGCGCACGCGGTGGCGCTCGTCGGGCACGGGCACCCGCGGCTGACCGCGGCGATCCGTCGGCAGTCGGAGGAGCTGCTGTTCTATTCCAATGCGATCGACCTCCCGGTCCGCGCGCGCGCGGCGGAGGCTCTGGTGAAGTACGCAGGCGGAGGCTGGAAGGCGTTCTTCGTCAACTCCGGGACCGAGGCGAACGAGGCGGCGATGAAGACCGCCCGCAAATCGACCGGACGGAAGGTCGTCGTCTCGTTCGAGGGGTCGTTCCATGGCCGCACCCTCGCCGCCTTGAGCGCCAGCGCCGTCCCGGGGCCGCGCGCGGGGGTCTCGCCTCTCGTCCCCGACCACCTGATCCTGCCGTGGGAGGACGAGAAAGCGCTGCGGGCGATCGATGGGACCGTCGCCGCTGTGATCCTCGAAGCGATCCAGTCGCTCGGGGGGGTGCGGGTCCCGTCGCAGCCGTTCCTTTCCGCGATCCATGCCCGCTGCCGCGAGTCGGGCGCCTGGGTGATCGCCGACGAGGTCCAGACCGCCCCGGCGCGCACCGGCGTCCCGTTCGCGCACCACCGTTGGGGGTGGCGCCCCGACATCGTGACGACCGCCAAGGGGGTCGCGGGGGGCGTCCCGTGCGGCGTCATGCTCGTGCGGGACGACCGGGCGGCCTCCGTGAAGTACGGCGACCACGGCTGCACGTACGGCGGAGGGCCGCACGCCATGGCCGCGCTCGAGGCGACGCTTGCGATCGTCGCCGACGAGCGGCTCGACGCGCGCGCCGAGCGGCTCGGCAAGGCGTTCACCTCCGCCGTGCGCGACGTCCGCGGGGTCCGCGCTGTGCGGGGCCTGGGGCTGCTTCTCGGAGTGGAGACAATCCAAAGCGCCGCGGACGTGACGAAATCGCTTCTCGAGAAGGGGATCCTCGCGGGGACGTCGTCGGAACCGAATACGATCCGCCTTCTCCCCCCCCTTACGGTGCGGGAGGAGGCTCCCGCGCGCCTGGCGCGCGCATTGCAGGAGGTGCTGGCATGAACCATTTCGTATCCACCGGGGACTTCACGCGTGCGGACCTGACCCGACTCCTGGAGTCCGCGCGCTCTCTGCGCCATCGCGCCCCCCGCACGGACCTCGCGGGGAAGTCCGTGGGGCTCGTCTTCTTCAACCCCTCCCTGCGCACGCGCGTCTCGATGGAGATCGCCGTGACGTCGCTCGGCGGCCACGCGGTGGCGATGGACGTCGGCGCGAACGTCTGGCCGATGGAGTGGCTCGAGGGGCTCCGGATGGAGGGGGCCGCGGCCGAGCACGTGAAGGACGCCGCCAACGTCCTCTCGAAGTACTGCGACGCGATCGCGATCCGCTCGTTCCCCGACGGAAAGGACTGGAAGGAGGACCGCCTCGACCCGGTTCTGCGCGCCTTCGTGAAGCACGCGAAGGTCCCCGTGATCAACATGGAGTCCGCGCTCTGGCACCCCTTGCAGGCGCTCGCCGACATCCTGACGGTCGCGGACGAGGTGAAGGGGGACCCCGCCGGCCACAAGATCACGCTGACATGGTGTACGCACCCGAAGGCGCTCCCTCTGGCGGTTCCGAACTCGCTCGCCCTGGCCGCGACCCAGTTCGGGATGGACCTCACGATCGCGTGCCCGGTTGAGTACGAGCTTCCGGAAGAGGTGATGTCGACGCTGAACGCGAACGTGAAATCCGGCGGCGGGTCCGTGCGCGTCGTGCACGACCAGGACG
Source organism: Planctomycetota bacterium (assembly GCA_016206515.1). GTDB lineage: Bacteria > Planctomycetota > SBBH01 > SBBH01 > JACQRN01 > JACQRN01. Next base: position 12,834 of record JACQRN010000071.1, read on the forward strand.
CGGGGGTGGAGGGGGCCGAGTTCGTCTACGCGAAGTCGTGGGGGTCGCTGCGGACGTACGGCCGCGCGAGCGAGGGGATGCGCGACCGGACGCGCTACCGCGACTGGCGCGTCACCGAGGAGCGGATGGCCCGCACGGCGAACGGTCGCTTCATGCACTGCCTGCCGATCCGGCGCAACGTCGTGGCCGACGACGCGGTGATCGACTCCCCGACCGCCCTCGTCTACACGCAGGCCGCGAACCGCCTCGTCGTGCAGAAGGCGGTGCTGCTCAAACTGCTGGGAAATACGAAATGAGAGGGGAGGCTGTCATGATGCAGGATGGTGCGGTGATGGGCGGGCGTTCATACGCCAGAAACGCGCGACGGCTGCCCGGGCCAGGGATGGCCCGGGTCGCGCAGCGAGGCGCCCGTGGCGCCGAGCGAGCAGCTTCGCGAAACGCGAGGGCAGGATGCCCGAGCGTTTTGCCATTGTCATGAGGGACATTTCCATACTGCGCGAGGCGCTCCCCTACATCCGCCGCCACCACGGTCGGCGGTTCGTCGTGAAGCTGGGCGGCGGGCTGATCGACGAGCCGAAGACGCTCTCGCGGATCTGCGAGGACATCGTGCTCCTGCACCTGGTCGGGGTGCGCGTGGCGGTGGTCCACGGGGGCGGGCCCCAGGCGGACGTCCTCTCCGAGCGCCTGGGGGCGAAGCCCCAGAAGGTGCTCGGCCGGCGCGTGACCGACGAGCCGGCGCTCGACGTCGCCAAGATGGTGTTCGCGGGGAAGACCAACATCGAACTGCTGTCGCACCTGCGGCATGCAGGGGGGCAGGCGGTGGGGTTATCGGGCGTCGACGGCGGCATGATCCTCGCCTCGCGCCGCCCCGTGCAGACGGTGCGCGACCCCGACTCCGGCCAGATGCACGAGGTCGACTACGGCCTCGTGGGCGACATCGAGCGCTTCAACCCGACGCTGGTCGCCGACCTGGTCGAGAAGGGGTACATCCCGGTCCTGGCGCCGCTCGCCGCCGACGACCAGGGCCAGATCCTCAACATCAACGCGGACACGGTCGCCTGCTCGCTGGCGGTCGCGCTCGCCGCCGAGAAGGTGATCCTCCTCTCCGAGGTCCGGGGGCTGATCCTCGGCGGACGGGTCGTGTCGACCCTGTCGGTCACCGACACCGTCGGGGCGCTCGCCGGGCCCGAGGTGCGCGACGGGATGCGCCCGAAGCTCGAGGCGTGCCTCTACGCCGTGCGAAACGGGATCCCCAGGGCACACCTGTTGAGCGGCGAGGACCCGAACGCGCTGCTGCTGGAGATGTTCACCTCGAGCGGGACCGGGACGATGATCCTGGCCCCCGAGGAGGAGTCGCGCTACCGGCGCGAGCTGGAGCGCGCGCGGGAGGCGGCCCTCCTCTCCGCGCCCGCCGCGGAGGGGAACGCCGCCTCCGCCAGCGGGATCCCGTGAGCGGACGCGCGCACCGGTACGGCTCGGGCGCGGGGAAGGAAAGCGTCTTCTGGACGTTCCAGCGCTCGATCGGGTTCGACCACAGGCTGGCCCGCTACCAGCTGGCGATCGACCGGGCGTGGTGTACCGAACTGCGCGCGTGCGGCGTGCTGACATCGACGGAATCGAGCCGGCTGCGCGCGGCGCTCGCCCGCCTTTCGCACGATCTGCCGTCCCTGCGGTGGACCGGCGACGACGAGGACGTCCACGGATGGCTGGAGCGGCTCCTGACGAAGCGGATCGGCCCTCTCGGCGGGAAGGTCCACACCGCCCGCAGCCGGAACGACCTCGTCGCCGCGTGCCTCCGCCGGTACGTCATGGACCAATCGAAAACGCTCGCCGACGCGTGCGGCGCGCTCGCGCTCGCCTTTACACGCCGCGCCCGGAGCGAGACGAAGACCCTTCTCCCCGCCTACACACACCTGCAACGGGGGCAGCCGACGACGCTCGCGCACCACCTGTGCGCCTATGCGGAGATGTTCCTGCGGGACCGCGACCGGCTGCGCGCCTCGCGCGCGGAGGCGGACGCCTCGCCGCTCGGATGCGGCGCGGCGACCGGAACCCCGTATCCGATCGACCGCCGCCGCGCGGCGCGCGCGTGCGGCTTCTCGCGCGTCTGCGGTAACTCGCTCGACGCCGTGAGCGACCGGGACTTCGCGCTCTCGTTCCTGGGCGCCTGCGCGACCGCCGGGACGCACCTGTCGCGGCTCGGCGAGGAGTGGGTCCTCTGGGCCTCCTCGGAGTTCGGGTACCTCGCGATCCCGCCCACGCTCTCGACGGGGAGCTCCATCATGCCGAACAAACGCAATCCCGACGCCCCGGAGCTCCTGCGGGCGAAGTCCGCGCGCCTGGCGTCCGCGCACGCGCGGCTTCTGGGCGTCCTGAAGGGGCTCCCGTTCGCCTACAACAAGGATCTCCAGGAGGACAAGGAACCGGTCTTCGACGCCGCCGAGACCCTCTCCCCCGCGCTCGAAGTGGCCCGGCGGCTTGTCGAGGGGGCGCGGTTCGACCGAGGACGGATGCGTGAGGCGGTCGAGGGGAGCGCCGGGCAGATCCTCGCCACAGAGCTGGCCGACAGGCTCGTGGCGTTGGGACTCTCCTTCCGCGACGCCCACGGCCGCGTCTCGGCTCTGTGCGACCGGCTCACGAACGAGGGGCGCTCCGTGCGCGATCTGACGGATGCCGAGTGTCGCGCGCTCCACCCGCGTCTCTCTGCGCGCGACGCGCGCGCCCTGACCCCCCTCGCCGCCGTCGAACGCCGCCGGTCCGAGGGGGGATGCTCCCCGATCGCCGTGCTCGCGCGGCTCGCAAACCTGACGCGCGGACTGTCCCGGTGACGCCGGCGCTGGACCCGACCCGCGGGACAGGTCACCGGCGCATAAGGCTGCGCATGTGCCGGTATCCGTTGAGGATCTTCTTTAGGTCCATCCAGGAGCGGACCGCCAGGAACCGCCTGAGAATGTATCCTGGGCGGACGTAGAATCCGAGATATGCCTCCCCTAGCGCCTCCTTGAGACGCTCCGGGGAGAGGCTCTTCGAACGGACGAGCATGTTCCGGGACTGGTCGACCTCGGCGTAGTCCTTCCGGTTGAGTAACCCTTCCTCCTCCAAGAGGTCATGCACGCGCGTCCCTGGATACGGGGTCAGAAGGTTGAACGAAACCAGCGTCGGTTTGATCTCCCGAGCGAAGGCGATCGTGCTGCGGATCGTCTCCTCCGTCTCATCCGGGGCACCGAAGATGAAATGCGCGACCGTCTTGAGACCCACCTCACGGCAGGCCGCGAACGCCTCCCGGACCTGGCCGAGCGTCAACTCCCGCCGGTAGTAGTCAACGATCCGCTGGTCCCCCGATTCAACGCCGAAGAAGATCGTATGGCACCCCGCCGCCTTCATCTTCTTGAGGATATCCTTCCGAACGACGTCGGCCCGCGTGTTACAGACCCAGGTCAGATCGATCCGCTCCGCGATCATCCGATCGAGAATCACCGACAGGCGCTCGTGGTGGAGCGTGAAGGTCTCATCGTTGAAGTACACCTCCCGGATCCCGATCTCCTGAAGCCATTTCATCTCGGCGATCACGTTGTCGGGGCTCCGGTACCGCTGCACCTTCCCGTTCATGACATGGGCGTTGCAATAAACGCAGGGGTACGGGCACCCGCGGGAGGTCTCCACGATCGTGAAGGGACCACGCTGGATGAACGGGGCGAAGTAGTCCGCACCGTGCAGAAGATCGTGCGCCGGGAAGGCCAGCCCATCGAGATCCTTGAGGAACGGGCGGTTCCCCGTGGACCGCTCCTCCCCCCCTTCACGGTAGTACAATCCCGGGATCTCCAGGACCGGCTTCCCCGCGAGAAGCTCCTCGATCGCCCCCTCTACCTCGAACGGGATCACGAAATCGACGACGGGGTGCCTCTGGAGGATTTCGGTGTGCTGGACGCTGGCGAAGGCTCCGGTCAGCACCACCCGCACGCCCGGGTGCGCGGCCTTCATCCTTTCGAGCAGGTGGATCTCGACGTCGAGCAGATTCGGCAGCGGCTCGGAGACGATCCAGTCCGGGCGGAACTCGACCGCCCTCGCGAGGAACCCCGCCTCGGTGAGACCTCCGTTGTCCCCATCGATAAACAGGACGTTGCCGTGCCGGCGGGCGGCACCCGCCATCCAGAGGAGCTTGATCGGCGGCCAGCGTTCCCCCCCTTTGGAGGATCCCCCGCAGCGTCCCAGGCGCGTGTAATTCAGGGGGGACGGGGGGGTGTAGAGGAGGACGTTCGGCCTTCGGGAAGGGACGTGATCGGCGGAGATCATGAGGGCAGGGAGGGAGGCGGGGCCTCCCGCGCGATCCCGGGGACTATAGAAGGTGCGGAAAGCTGACGCAATGCGATCCCCGCACGGAGGGGCAGGGGTCTGCTATGCTGCGCCGTTCCGTGCGGGCGTGGTCTGATCGGATCGCGGCGGCCTACCGATCCCGGACGCTCCTCTGGGGGGTCATGGCCGCCGGCATCCTCCTGCGCCTGGCGCAATACGCTGCCAACCGGGCCTTCTGGGTCGACGAGGCGCTGCTGGCGATGAACATCCGCACGCACGGCTTCTCGGGACTCCTGGGTCCGCTCAACGAGCACATCGTCGGCCCCATCGGATTCCTCTGGACGCAACGGCTGCTCGTGCAGTTGTTCGGGGAGTGGGAATACGTCCAAAGGCTCTACCCGCTCCTGTGCGGCCTCTTGTCACTGTTCCTGTTTCGCGAGGTCGCCCGCAGGCGGGTGTCGCCGGACGCCTTCCCCCTGGCGGTCGGGCTCTTCGCCATCTCGAACAACCTCATCTATTACGCCTCGATGGCGAAGCAGTACGAAGGGGACGTCTTTTTCGCGCTGCTCCTCCTCCTGGCGGCGGACCGCTGCCGGGAAGGTCCCCTCACGCTACGACGGGGGCTCGGGCTCGTCGGAGCCGGGATCGCGGCACTCAGCTTCTCCTTGCCATCGGTCTTCGTCGCGGGCGGTACGGGGCTCGCCCTCGCCTCGCGCGCCGCGGCATCGAAGGACCGTGCGCGGCTCCTGCGGCTCTTCGCCGTGTTCCTCTCCTGGGGCGCCTGGCTGGGGATCCTCTACGTCCTGTACCTCCGTGCCCACATGGGGAATCCGGACCCCGATTTCTGGCTCCGGGATCACGCACCGTTCCCGCCGCGGAGCGCGAGCGATTTCGCATGGTACCCGATGAAATTCTTCGAGACGTTCGTCGATCCTCTTGGATTCCGGGAGGGGGGACCCCACGGGGTCGCAGCGTGGGTCGGCCTCTTCGGCGCATGCGCCCTGGCTCGTGCACGCCGGTGGTGGCCGCTGGCGCTCTGGCTCGGGCCGGTCCCCCTGATGATGGTGGCCTCGATGGCAGGCCGTTACCCGATCCTCCCGAGGATGATCCTGTTCCTCGTGCCGGCAGGGTACGCCCTCTTCGCCGAGGGGGTGATCGCGATCCGCGACGTCGCGCCGACGCGGTACCGCACCGGCTGGGTCGCCTGGCTCCTCGCTGCGGCCCTCTGTGTCCACCCCGTATGGTTTGCGATGCGTGGGCTGGTCAGGCCACGCGTCAAGGAGGAGATCCGGGACGTTTTGGACTATGCCGCGGCGCGATACCGGGAGGGGGAGTCCTTCTACGTCTATGAGGGAGCACGGCCCGCCTTCGCATACTATGCGCCTCGGTATCCGTTCCCGCCGGACCACTGCCTTGCGGGACGCGCCTACCCATCGGCGAGCGACGAGTACTTCAACGAGGACGCGGAGCGGATTCGCCAGACCGGCCGGGCATGGATCCTCTTCTCACATATCCGCGGGCGCGGGGACGCCAGCGATGAGAATCGCATCCTCTCGCGCCTCGACACCTTCGGGAGACGGCTGGAGAGCCACAGCGCCCCAGGGGCGGCGATCCACCGGTACGTGTTTCCGTCCGGGTCAGGCGAGAGGTGATGACGCGCCCTCGGTGGCGCGCAGAATGTGGGACGGCAGCCCCGCCCCGAACTGCCCCATCGAGTGCTCGTACCGCATCGCGCTTCGCGAGGGGTTGAACGGGATCCCGAGCGAGGAGCGGACGTCGCGCTCCAGGGCGTCCCTCCCGGCCACCAGCTCGTCGGCGGTCATCGTGTCGGTGTAGACGTAGGAGCGGTACCCGCCGTCCGGGTCCCCCTTGTAGTAGTCGGCGACCGCCAGGTAGTCGACCTCGCGCTCGTGCAGGCGGTCCCCGGTCTTGCGGTAGGTGTAGGTCCACTCCCCGGGCCGGTCCGGGGACGGCTCCGCCTCGTCGTAGTACGGGGTCCCCGGGTACGGCGTGATGATCGTGACGTCGAAATCCTCCGGGCGCGTATCGAGGAGCCACTGCCGCGTCTCGGCGATCGTCCCGTGCGTCTCCCCCGGGTGCCCAATCGACATGAGCGCCTTCACCTTCAGACCGTGGCGGCGGGCGATCTGGACGCAGCGCGTGTTCTCCTCGCGCGTGGCGCGCTTGTTGATGTTCTCCAGAATGCGCAGGGAGCCGGACTCGAACCCGGTCAGGATCCAGCGGAACCCCGCCCGGCGCATCGCCTCGGCCTGCTCGTCGGTGAACAGCTGCGCCTTGATGAACCCCCGCAGGCGGAACTCGACCCCCAGGACCTTCTGCGCGGACCCGATCCGGTTCATCAGGTCCACCATCTGCCGGTTCACGTTCAGCTCGTCGTCGTACAGCATGAACCCGGTGACCCCCCAGCGGCGGTGGACCTCGACGATCTCGTCGACCACGTTCCGGCTCGAGCGCATCCGCACCCGGCGCAGCATCGGCGCCTCGCGCCCCCCGCAGAAGCCGCAGGCGAACGGGCACCCGAGCTGCGCGATGAGCGACGTCGCCCGGACCCCGTCGATCTGATAGCGGTACGTCTCCAGGTCCACCAGGTGCCGCGCGGGGAACGGCAGCTCGTCGAGCCGCTCGTCGGTCAGGAACAGGGAGGAGGCGGGGTCGTTCGCGTCGATCTCGCGTGGCGCGCCGTCGCGCAGAGCCTCGAAGATCGCCGCCTCCCCGTCCCCCGATACGACAACGTCGAACAACCGCTCCAGGTCGAGCCAGGCGCGGGTCGCCCGCCCCGGCTTCCCCCCCGCGCGTTCCCTCTTGTAGGCGGTGTGGACCAGGGTCGGGTGCGGCCCCCCGAGGATCCGCCGCGCGTCGGGCCGCGCGCGCCGCAGCGCCTCGGCGATCCGCGCGACCGCCGGCATCTGCGGCGTCGTGGCGGTGATCCCAAAGTGCCTCGCGCACGAGGCCGCCGCGTGCGCCGCCACCGCCGCGTCGTAGTTCTCGATCCCCGACAGGTCGAGGAGCTCGACCCCCCCCCCCGCCGCCTCCAGCACCGCGGCGACCTTGAGGATCCCGAGCGTCACGAACACCCTCTCGTCGAGCAAAAACGCCGACGGCGGGATGATCAGGCAGACGGGGGGAGGGGGGAGCGCTCGTGCGGCGGCCATCCACGGGATTCTACGCGGCCCCGCTATACTCGCCACGTTGTGCCCGAGTACGCTCCCGAACCGTATCTCCTCTCCCTCCTCATCCCCGTCTACAACGAGGCCGCCACGCTTCCGCCGCTGTGGGAAAGACTCCAAAAGGTCGCCTGGCCCTGCCCGGTGGAGTTCGTCCTGGTCGATGACGGGTCGACGGACGGGTCACGGGAGGTGATCGGGCGGCTCGAGGCGCCGCGCGTGGTCCGGGTGCTGACGTTCGCGTCGAACGTCCTGACCGGGATCTGATTGCCGGACAAGTACAAGAGACGATAGGGGACAGGAGGAGACATGGGACGCCGGACATGGATCGCAGGGGTCGTCGCCGCCGCTCTGATGACGACGGCATGGGGCCAGGGGGGCGCCGAGGCTCGGGTCGCGGTGATCGACCTGGGAGGGGCGATCGAGGAGGCGTTCGACGACCCATTCGCGGGACTCCTGGGCGAGGCGCCCGAGACGCTCGGGGACCTGTTGGATCGGCTGGACGAGGCGGCCGCGGACGAGACCCTGCGCGCGTGCGTCCTGCGCGTCCGGACCCCAGTGACGGGGGCGTTCAGCACGCTGTCGGAACTGCGCGAGGCGGTCGCGCGGCTGCGTGCGTCGGGGAAGCCGGTCCACGCCTATTTGGAGGACGGGTCGCTCGGGACGTATCTCGTCGCGAGCGCCTGCGACACGGTGACGCTCGCGCCGGAGGTCGACCTGTGGGTCTGCGGCCTGTCGTCGGAGATGATGCACTTCCGCGACCTGCTCGACTGGCTCGGGATCGCCTTCGAGGTGGAGAAATCCGGCGACTACAAGGGGGCGGGGGAGCCGTTCACCGAGCGGGAAGCGACGCCGGCGTACCGCGAATCGATCCAGGCGCTCCTGGAGGACCTGTTCGGGCAGGTCGCGGAGGCGGTGGCGCGGGGACGGCGCCTGGAGGTCGCCGACGCGCGCACGCGCCTGGGCGATGGGCCGTATTCCTCGGAGGACGCGATGAAGGCTTCGCTCGCGGACGCGGTCGGGTACGAGGACGCCTTCTGGCGCACCCTGAAGGAGACCCTGGGCGGGACGCTCGCCGTCGAGGAGGGGTACGCCCTCCCCGAGGAGGAGCAGCCCGACCTGTCGTCTCTGGCCGGCTGCATGGCGTTCATGACGCGCATGATGGCGCCGGGCGAGGGGATCGCCCCGGGGACGGAACGGATCGTCGTCCTCCGGATGAGCGGGCCGATCATCTCGGAAGCCGTGGAGGACCCGTTCGGAGGAGGGAGCGCGATCACGCCAGGGGAGTTCCTCCCGATCCTGCGCGAGATGCGCGCGGACGACTCCGTGAAGGCGGTCGTGGTCCGGATCGACTCCCCGGGCGGGGGGGTTCTCCCGTCCGACCTGATCTGGCACGAACTGGAGCGGCTCTCGGAGAAGAAGCCGGTGATCGCCTCGATGGGCCCGGTCGCGGCGTCCGGCGGGTACTACCTCGCCACCGGGTGCGACGCGATCGTGGCGCAAAGCGCGACGATCACCGGGTCAATCGGCGTCATCGCGATGCGCCCGAACTTCGCCTCCCTGTACGACAAAGTCGGGATCGGCGTGACCCATGTCGAGGTCGGCGGCCACGCGACGTGGTTCCGGTCGGACGAGGCGATGTCCGACTCCGAGCGCGCGTACTGGCAGGGGATGGTCGGCCAGTCCTACGAGGGGTTCCTCGCGAAGGTCGCCGCCGCGCGCGGAGCGACGCGCGACGCCATCCACGCCCATGCCCAGGGGCGGGTCTGGACCGGACGCCAAGCGCTCGAGCGAGGCCTCGTCGACCGCCTCGGCGGGCTCGACGATGCGATCGACCTGGCGTGCGAGCGCGCGGGAATTCCGGAGGACCGGGAGATCCCCATTGAACTCCTCCCGGCCCCGCGGACGCTCGCCGACATCCTCTCCGGCGTCGAGGGGCGCGCGGGGAACGGCCCCTGGCAGATGCTTCCGCGCGGGGCGCGGCGCGCGCTGCGCGACGCGAGCCGGGTCTGCCGCGAGCGCGGGGCGCTTGCGTGGCTCCCCGCCGCGCCGGTCGTGCGCTGACATGCCCTGGTAGGCCGCATGAGTTCCCGGCAGGCTTGACCGGGTGCGCACGCGGGGGATTGAATACCCTCCCTGTCCGCCTCGCGGGCACCCTCCCATGATCCGCCTCGTGCGCACCCTCCTCGGATTCCTCACCCTCCTCCTGGGAATCGTCCTGTTCGGCGTCTATACGGGGGGCGCGAGCCGGTATCTGCAGGGGCACACCGGAAGCGGTGTGGCCCGGGCGATCCTGTTCCAGCCGTATTCGTTCCCCTGGGACGTCCATGCCCTCTACTACGTCGCGGCGCTCCTGGGGGCGATCGGCATGGTGATGACGCGGACCTATTCGATCTGCTGCGCGCTTCTGGGCTCGGCGTTCCTCCTCGGATACGGCGCCAGCGCCGCGGGGTGGGCCGCGCGGAACGGGCCGGCGGGGTCCCTGGCCGCGCCCCTCCGTGGCGTCGGCGGGGCGCTCGGATCGGACCTGGTCTTCCTCGGCATGGGGATCTCCGCGCTCGTCTTCGGGCTGCTTCTGCGCGGCGCGGCGGGGAGCGGGGCCAAGCTCACGATCCCGCGGTCGGGGGGCGGGAAGCCGGGGTCGTCGGGGGGGATCAGGCCGCCGGCCGCCAAGATGGGGAGCGGATTGCCGACCTGCCCGGCATGCGGCAAGGCGGTCCTGCGCGGGGCGAAGATCTGCCGCCACTGCGGCGCGACGATCGAGCCGGCATCCGCCTCGGCTCCGGATCCCATCCTCGAAAACCCCAAGATGGGCGCGCCGCCTCCCGAGGCGTCGACCTCCGCGTTGCTGGACCGTCTCGAGAACATGCCGGACGAGCCGGACGAAGCGTCCGAAGGGACCCCGCCCGATCTTCCGCCGGACCCCGACGAGAAGCCGCCGTCCGCCGCCGACGATCCCCCTTCGGATCCGCCCGCCCCTTCCGGTGGCGTGCGTCGACGCATCGGCGGGCCATTGCGCGTCGGGGGAGGCTCCGCCATGGGCGGCTCCGCCACGGGCGGTCCCGCCACGGGCGGTTCCGCCACTGGCGGTTCCGCCGCCCTGCTGGCCGTGCGCGGACCGAACCCGGCGGCGTTCTTCTCCCCGCTCCTGGGGCTCTGTGCGGCGGGGGCGGTCGGTGCCCTCGCCACGCAGGGCGCGACCTGGAACGACGCGCGCCTCGGCGTGCTCGCCTGCGGCGCGGTGGGCGCCGGGGCGGCCTCCGCACTCCTGGGCCTGACCGGGCTCGGCAAGTCGCGCGGCAAGCGTGGGGGCGCCTTCCTTGGGCTGCTCCTCGGAACGCTCGGCGGCGGCGCAGGGGGCGCGCTCTTGTTTCTCCAAGGATAGATGAGCCACGCCGCCGCCGGAGCCGCCGAGCGCATCCTGAACTGCCCGAAATGCAGCGCGAAGCTGAAGGCGCCGCCGAGGGCGACCCGCATCAAGTGTCCCCGTTGCGCCTCGGTCCTGAACGTGCCGGGCTCCGGGGCGGCACCGGTGGCGCCTCCAGCCACACCGGCGCCCCGCCCACACCCTCCGGCCCCCACCCCGCGCCGGGTGGAGGTCTCCCCGCCGGTCGCCCGCGCGCCGGCGGCGCCCCTCCCGCCTCCGGAACAGGTTCCAACTCCACGCCCGTCCCCGGTCGCGGCGACGAAACCGGAACCGACCGCGAAGAAACTCGTGAGTGCCTCCCTGGGGAAGAAGAAGCTGCCCGACCTGTCGTCGCGCAAGGAACGGTTCGTGGCGCCGCCCCCCGCGCCGGCCCGCCTGCAGAAAGCGATCATCCTGCTGGCGCTCCTCGGAATCGGCGGCGGCGCGGTCGCGTGCGTCTTGGCGAAGGAGCAGGTCCGCCCCTGGGCCGAGAAGGCGGGAGGGCGCGCGCGGCAGGTCCTGGTGAAGTACGGCGTCTGGGAAGCGCCCGCCGCCCCCGAGGGGGAGGAAGACGCAGAGGCCGCGCCGGGGAACGAGCCCGAGACGCCTGCGTCCGAGGCGCCCGCCCCCGAAGGCGACTCTCTCCCTCCACCCGATTTCGAGTAGGGGCCGAGGGGATGGAGGCGCACGCCTACTGCCCTGCCTGCGGCGGGCGCCTCTCCCCTCATGTGGAGGGGGGCCGCGCGCGCCAGGCGTGCCCCGCGTGCGGACGGATCCACTACCGCAACCCGATCCCCGCCGCGGCGGTCGTCGTGCGGCTCGACAAAGGCGTCGTCCTGGTGCGCCGGAAGGTCGCCCCGTTCGCCGGCGCGTGGTGCCTGCCGGCCGGGTTCCAGGAGGCGGACGAGTCGTCCGAGGCGTGCGCCCAGCGCGAGTGCCGCGAGGAGACGGGGCTCCAGGTGCGGATCTCGCGCGTCCTGTGGGCGGGGTTCGGCACCGATGACCCCCGCGCCTCGGTCACGGTGGTCTTCTACGAGGCGGAGCCGGTCGGGGGGAGCCTGGAGCCCGGCGACGACGCCATCGAGGCGCGCGCCTTCCCGCTCACGGCGCTCCCGAGCCCGATCGCCTTCGCGACCCACCGCGCGGTGCTGGCGAGGCTCGGCGGCTCGCCCGCCGGAACGGCCCCCACACCCCCGGCGCGCGTGCCCCCGACGCCTGTATGACCTCCACTCAATGATGTCGTCCCGAGCGAGCGGACGGATTACGGCGTGGCGAGCGAGGGATCTGTGTGTGCCGGGCGATGGACATGGATCCTTCGCACGGCTGAGCAAGGCAGGAACGAATGGCCGCGCTCACTCCCTAAGCATCCGCCGGATCTGTTCGAGTGACCGTACGACGTGCGGCTGGTTGCCGTTGTACGAGAGCGACTCCTCGAAGTAGCGCGCCGCCGCCTCGTACCACGCGCGGGCCGCCTCGCGCCTGCCGGCCGCCTCCTCCACGCGGCCGGCCTCGGCACAGAGGTTGCCGAGATAGGACGCCGCGGTCGCGCGGTGCCGCGCGTCGGGGAACCAGCCGTCTCGCGACAGGGCGTACCCGCGCTCCGAGGACCGGCGCAGTTGCGCGAGGTGGCGCTCTCCGAGCCTCTGCTCGTGCCACGCCGCGTTGTTGTGGGCGCGCGCCTGGTGCGGGTTGCACACGATCGCCGCGACCCACAGCCGGCGGCCGTCGCTCCAGGTCGCCTCGTGGGAGACGCACCAGGCGGCCCAGGGGAGGAGCGCAAGAAGGACGGCCCGGCGCGCGCACGACCCCGAGCGCGCCACGAACCAGGCGAGCGCCGGCAGCCCGGCCGCCGCCCGATAGGGGAACCCCGGGTCGAGAAGCGGCAGCAGGAGCGCCGGGGCCCACGCGAGCGCCACGAGCATCATCCCCTCCCGCGCCGCACGGTGGGCCGCCAGGCCGAGCGCGACCAGCGCGAGCGCGGCGAACGTAGGAAAGGGGCGTGCGAGTTCCGCCGGAGGGTAGCCGGAGTCGACGGTGAGCCCCGTCGGAAGGAAGAGCCAGGAGGCGTACCGGGCGGCGACCGCCGGGCGCGGACGCATCTGCCGGACGAGGGTTTCGCGGTCGTACTGCCGGGCCTCGCGATCCCAAGCGAAGCCCCCCCCGAGCGCGACACACAGGAGGACCACGATGGCCACCGAGCGCGCCGGGCGACCCAGCCATGTTGTGTCCGGGCGAGCCCAGGCGCGCGCGAGGAGGGCGACCGGGATGGAGACCAGCCCGTCCGGTTTGGACAGCGCCGCGATCGCACACCCGAGGGCGATGCGCGACCCCACGCGCCACGCACCCCCCGGCGCGACCGCGCCGCAGAGCGCCAGCAGCATCCCGATCTCGACCCCGAGGGTCGACCGGCCCGACAGGTAGCACGCGCTCGCGGCGGACAGGGGGTGCACACAGACCGCCAGGGCACCCGCCATGCACGCCAGGGGCGGCGCCCCGAGGAACGTCCCGAGCGCCCAGGCGAGCGCCGCGCACAACACCGTCAGGAGCACCTGCGTGACGTGGAACCCGAAGGCGGGGGGCCCCCTGACCACCGCGTCCGCATCGACATCCAGGGGGGCGTCCGGGGCGCTCGCCCACAGCACCCAGTCGATCCGGTAGGTCAGGACCGTCAGGGGGCGCTGCAGAAACAGCAACGGGTCGGTCAGCATCCCGCGCAGGAAGGCGGGGAACGTCTGCCCTCCGGTCACCCCCTCGCTCTCGAGGATCGCGTCCCAGTCGTCGAACTGGAACGGGGCGAGGAACGCCTGCGCGTGGACGAGAAGCGCGACGGCGGCGACCGCCGCCAGGTGCCACCGGCGGTGCGCGCGCACGCTCTGTGCCCTACCTCGGATCGCCTTCGTCCGGCGTCGCCTGAGCGGCGAGCCACGCGCGCCAGCGCCCGACGTCCTCCCCGAACGTCCTGCCCGACAGGCGCTGCAGGGCGCTCACCTCGGAGGGGAGCAGCGACAGCCCCGCGCTCCCCTGCTCGTCCGCCCCGGCGGCGAGCGAGAGGGGAACCTGTGCGGGGCCGGACATCTGCGCCGGGAGCGTGAAGGGGGAATCCGCCCGGAGCACGCCGCCCGCGCGGTCGCGCAGGAGGCGGTCCAAGGCGTCGATCAGGGGACCGATCGCGCGCGGATCCGCGTACGCCTCGAGCGCGCTCGCAGCGCGCGGCTGCAGCATCGGGTGGCCGCTCCGGACGGCGTCCACGAGCCCCCGGAACACCCTCTCGTCGGGGACCCGCGCGAGCCCCGCGGCCGCCTCGTGCCGCACGCGCGAAGAGGGATCGAGGAGCGCCAGCACGTACAGCGCGCGCCGCCCTCCGAACCCCGTCAGCCCCGAGGCGAGCTCGACGGCGCGCAACCGCACCTCCGCCTCGGGCTGGCCGCGCGCGCGCCCGCGCGCGTCGAGCGCGTACCATGTCTCCAGCCGCCGGTTGAGCGCGGAAGGCGCGGCGTCCCCCCCCGAGCGCGAGCGCAGCCGGGCCGCGGAGCGCATCTCCTCCTCCTCGTCTTCGAGCGCGATCCGGACGATCCGGTCCCAGGCCGCGTCGGTCCCGATCGAGGCGAGCCCCCCGAGCAGGGCGATCCGCGTCGCCACACGCGAGGCGCGCAGTCCCCCCAGGAGCGCCGCCTCCGCGCGCACGTCCCGGATCGCCTCGAGGTCGCGACTTGCCCGCGCGCGCGGGGGCATCCCCTCCGAGGTCGCGCACGAGCTTTGCGACGCACGCCTCCCAGTAGGCGGACGGCTCGAGCCTGCGGCCGTCGTGGCACAGCCACCCGTCGTGGCGGCGTCGGTCATCCGGCCCCATCCTGATGCCGTCGACGTTCCCGTACCCGAGCGCCTGCAACGCCGCGGGAGACCCCGACGCACGGATAAGAAG
>JACQRN010000064.1 GCA_016206515.1 Planctomycetota bacterium
CTCTCGTAGTGCGCGGCTCCCCTTCGCCAGGTTTCCCAGGTAGTCGTTCATCATGCGGGAGACCTTTTCTCCGTCCTGTGTCAGCGAGTAGTACTTGCGCGCGGGTCCCTCTGTGGATTCCTCGAGTCTCGTTTTGACGAGGCTCTGCACGCGGAGCCGTGATAGGAGCGGGTAGATCGTCCCCTCGGTCACCCCGAGCCCCTCGACGGCGGCAAGCGACTTCACGAGGTCGTACCCGTAGCGCTCCTTCCTTTCGAGCGCGTTCAGGACACAGAGTTCCAGGATCCCCTTGCGGACCTGGACCGTCCAGTTGTCGAAGGGGTCGACGGGGCTCATATACCTCTCCTCACAATGTACATTGTTAAGCAAGGTACTATGCATGTCAAGTATCTGCATCGCTTCCGATGGCGGATGCAGCGCGCCTCCGCAACCCCCGGCGCTACCATACGCCCCGCGTGACACCCCCCCGCGAGGCCGCGCCGGACTGGTATGCCGCGCGCACCCTGACGCGCCTGCTGGGATTGGCGTTCTGGCGCATGCGCGCGTATGGCACGCGGAACGTCCCGGCGCGCGGCGGGGTCCTGGTCGCCGCCACGCACCAGTCGTTCCTCGATCCGCCGCTGGTCGGCTCGGCGATCCCGCGGCCGTCGTGCTTCATGGCGCGCTCGGATCTGTTCCGGTTCGGGCCGTTCGGGGCGGTGATCCGGCGCCTGCACGCGTTCCCGGTCCGGCAGGGGGGCGCGGACCGGGGGGCGATCGATGGGGCGATCGCGCTCCTGCGCGAGGGGCGGTGCCTGATCATCTTCCCGGAGGGGGGGCGGACGCGGGACGGGCGGGTCGCGCCGATCCAGCAGGGGTTCTCGCTGGTCGCGCGGCGCGCGGGCGTCCCGATCGTCCCGGCGCGGGTCTGGGGGACGTTCCGCGCCTGGCCGTGGTTCCAGCCCCTGCCGCGCCCCTCCCGGGTGGCGGTGGCGTTCGCGCCGCCCTTGGACATGTCGCTCGACCGCGCGGGGCTCGTCGAGGGGCTTCGCGCGGCGTGGGACGATCTCGGGCGCCTGCTTGGTCCCGAGCCGCGCGTCCGCGCGTCGCGGCTGGCGCGCGCCCTGCAACGGCGGGCGTCTGTGCCCGACCGCTGACGCTCCTGTTGGGATTTGGGCGTTGGGATTTGGGATTTCTCCTTTAGAATCCCCCGCTCCAAGGGGGGTGATACCGGCTGCCGCCGCGGGATGGGCGGACGACAGGTTGAGGAGGTCAGGTCAGGACGGCGTAGACGCGTCCGAACCCCCGTATCACCGGAGTTCCAGCAGGGATTCCCGGAAAACCAGGCGAGGCGTCGGCTTCCCCGCGCGCGGGGAGACGCAGGGCGGTCGTCCCCCCGGGGGGCACCGCCGGGAGGAAACATGATCGATCCAGAGATTCGCCGGCAGTTGAGGATTCGCGAGCAGGATGTGGAGGCGGACGTCGCGGGGATCCTCTCCGCGGAGGAACAGGCGACGCTCCCCGCCCCCGGGAGCGCGACCCCCCCGAAGACGTTCCAGGTGGGGTCGCTCCTGAAGGGGAAGGTGCTCCAGGTCACGGCGACCCACGTGATCCTCGACCTCGCCTACAAGACCGAGGGGGTCGTGCCGATCGAGGAGTTCCGCGACGCGAGCGCCGTGGACGTCGGCGACGAGGTGGAGGTGCTCCTGGAGGCGGCGGAGGACGACGCGGGGCTGCTGGTGGTCAGCAAGAAGCGCGCCGACCGGATGCGCGGCTGGCAGCGCCTCGTCGAGGAGCGCAAGGAGGGGGACATCGTCGAGGGGCAGATCATCAAGAAGATCAAGGGGGGGCTGCTGGTCGACGTCGGCTTCCCGGTGTTCCTGCCCGCCTCGCAGGTGGGGCTGCGGCGCACGGCGGACGTCGCGGAGTTCATGGGGAAGACCGTGCAGGTCAAGATCATCAAGATCGACAAGGAGCGCCGGAACGTCGTCGTCTCGCGCCGCAAGCTTCTGGAGGTCGAGCGCGAGCAGAAGAAGAAGTCCCTGCTCGACCAGATCGAGGTCGGTCAGATGCTCCGCGGGACCGTCAAGAACATCGCGGACTTCGGGGCGTTCGTCGACATCGGGGGGATCGACGGCCTGCTGCACGTGACCGACATGTCGTGGGGCCGGGTCAACCACCCCTCCGAAGCGGTCAAGATCGACCAGGAACTGGACGTCATCGTCCTGAACGTCGACAAGGAGCGCGAGCGGATCGCGCTGGGGCTCAAGCAGAAGACCCCGAACCCCTGGGAGGGGGTCGCCGGACGGTACGAGGTCGGCGCGCGCGTGAAGGGGAAGATCACGAACGTCGTCTCCTACGGGGCGTTCGTGGAGGTCGAGCCGGGGGTCGAGGGGCTCATCCACGTCTCGGAGATGTCCTGGACGAAGCGGATCGCGAACCCCGCCGAGATCCTCAAGATCGCCCAGGAGGTCGAGTGCCAGGTGC
The DNA here is from genome assembly GCA_016206515.1 of Planctomycetota bacterium. Taxonomy (GTDB): domain Bacteria; phylum Planctomycetota; class SBBH01; order SBBH01; family JACQRN01; genus JACQRN01. The sequence goes on from JACQRN010000064.1 coordinate 2,467, forward strand.
TGCGGGTCGACCCCGAGAAGCAGACGATCGCGCTGGGGATGAAGCAGGTCGAGGCGAACCCCTGGACGCAGGTGGAGCTGAAGTACCCGCCCGGGACCCGCGTCGACGGGACCGTACGGAACCTCACCAACTACGGAGCCTTCGTCGAGATCGAGGAGGGGATCGACGGCCTCCTGCACGTGTCCGACATGTCCTGGACGTCGAAGGTGGGGCATCCGAGCGAGATCCTCCAGAAGGGGGACAAGGTCGAGACGGTCGTCCTGTCGATCGACGCGGAGAAGCGCCGGATCGCGCTGGGGCGCAAGCAGCTGCTGGCCGACCCGTGGGACAAGGAGATCCCGGCGAAGTACACGGTGGGGACCGTCGTCTCCGGCAAGGTCACGAAACTGGCGACCTTTGGCGCGTTCGTCGAGATCGCGCCGGGGCTCGAGGGGCTCCTGCACCTGTCCGAGATCACCGACGACCCGATCGACGAGCCGGGGCAGGCGCTGACCGAGGGGCAGGAGGTCCGTGTCATGGTGATCCGCGTCGATGCGGAGAATCGCCGGCTCGGGCTCTCCCTCAAGCAGGCCCAGGCGATCGAGCGGGCGGGGGGGTAGGTTTGAGGTCGCATTTTGCGACCTCAAGTCGATCGTAGCCATGTGCGGGATCGTCGCCTATGTCGGCTACCGGCCGGCCCTGCCGGTCCTCCTGGCAGGGCTCCGGCGGCTCGAGTACCGCGGGTACGACTCGGCGGGGGTGGCGCTGGTGCGGCCGGGCTGGATCGAGCGGCACCGGGTCGCGGGACCGCTCGACGGGCTGGTGCGCGCGACGCGCCGCGTGGACGCCAGCGCCACGACCGGGATCGGGCATACCCGCTGGGCGACGCACGGCGCCCCGACCGTCGAGAATGCGCACCCGCACATCGACTGCCACGGGACATGGGCCGTGCTCCACACCGGGATCATCGAGACCCACGAGGCGCTGCGCGCGCGCCTGCGCAGGCGCGGCCACCGCTTCCGCTCGCAGACCGACACCGAGGTGATCGCGCACCTGTTGGAGGACGCGCCGTCGCAGGACCCCCCGAAGGCGGTCGCGTGGGCGACCGCGCGCCTGGAGGGGAGCTTCTCGCTCGAGATCGTCTCGGCGCGCGATCCGGGACGGGTCGTCGCCGTGCGGCTCGGAAGCCCGCTGGTCGTCGGGCTCGGGGTCGGCGAGCAGTTCATCGCCTCCGACGTGCCGGCGCTCCTGCCGTTCACGCGGCGGGTGGTCTACCTGGAGGACGCCGAGCAGTGCGAGGTGACCGCGGATGGCATCCGTCTGGAGCGTGCGGGTCGTCGCCGACGGATGCGCATCGAGACCCTGCGCGTGGGCGAGACGGAGGCGGAGCGCTCGGGGTACCCCCACTTCATGCTCAAGGAGATCCACGAGCAGCCCGAGGCGGTTGCCGCCGCCCTCCAGGGGCGGATCGACCTGGCGCGCGCCCAGGTGCGCCTGACCGAGAAGGGGTACGGCCGGATCGACCCGCGACGGGTCCGGCGCGTTGTGGCGATCGGCTGCGGGACGGCGCTCCACGCGGCGCTGGTGGCCAAGCGCTCGATCGAGGGGCTCGCCCGCGTCCCGGTCGACGTCGTGGCCGCCTCCGAGTTCCGCTACGGCGAGCCGGTCTTGGGTCCGGGCACGGTGGTCCTGGCGATCTCGCAGTCGGGGGAGACCGCCGACACCCTGGCGGGGGTCCGCCTGGCGCGCGCGTCCCGGCGTCCCGTCCTGGCGATCGTGAACGTACCGGGGAGCGCGCTGACGCGCGAGGCGGACGCGGTCCTGCCGATGCGCGCGGGGCTCGAGATCGGTGTCGCCTCCACGAAGGCGTACACGTCGCAGCTGGTGATGGCGCTCCTCCTGGCCCTCGACTGGGGGCGCCAGCGCGGGACGCTCTCCCCCTCCGCGGCGCGTGCCCTCCTGAAGGGGTTGGTCTCCCTCCCGGGGGCGCTGCGCCGGACGCTGGGGCTGTCCGGGACGATCCGGCGCGCCGCGCAGAGGTTTGCGAAGGGCCACCACGGGAACTTCATGTTCGTCGGACGGGGGTACAACTTCGCGACCGCGTTTGAGGGGGCGCTCAAACTCAAGGAGATCACCTACCGCCACGCGGAGGGGTACGGGGCCGGTGAGATGAAGCACGGGCCCCTGGCGCTCGTCGACGCGCGATTACCGGTGGTCGCGGTCGCCGTGAGGGATACGGTCCGCGCCAAGATCGCCTCGAACATCGAGGAGATCCGCGCCCGCGGGGGGAATCTTCTTGTCGTGGGAACGGAGGGGGACCACGCCCTGGCGCGCCGCGCCGGGGTGTTCTTCGGGATCCCGGACCTCCCCGAACCCCTGACCCCCGTCGTGGCGGTCGTGCCGCTCCAGCTGTTCGCCTACCACCTGGCGGTCGCCCTGGGGCGCGATGTCGACCGTCCGAGGAACCTGGCGAAGAGCGTGACGGTAGAATGAAGGGCATGCGTACGAGCGTCCGGCGTCCGGCGTCCAGCGTCCAGCGCGCCCTGTGGGATACGCTGGGCGCTTCGCGCTTCGCGCTTCGCAGGCCCTCGGAGGGCGCCGAATCATGACCGACGACGATCGCGCCGCGCGGTCGGACCTGGAGACGTACCTGCGCGACATCGGGCGGGAGAAGCTCCTGACCGCGCGCGAGGAGAAGGACCTGTCGCGCCGCCTCCACAAGGGGGACCGCAAGGCGCGCGACCGGATGATCCGTGCGAACCTGCGCCTGGTCGTCTCGATCGCCAAGATGTACGCCAACCGGGGGCTGACGCTCCTGGACCTCATCGAGGAGGGGAACCTGGGGCTCTTGAAGGCGGTCGAGAACTTCGATCCCCAGATGGGGACCCGCTTCTCCACCTACGGAACGTGGTGGATCAAGCAGGCGATCCGGCGGGCGATCATCAACACCGTCAAGACGATCCGCGTGCCCGCCTACATGGTCGAGGTGATCGCCAAGTGGAAGAACGCCACGATCCTCCTGACGGGGCGGTACGGCCGGGAGCCGACCTACGAGGAGATCGCCGACCACCTGTCGATCTCGCCCCAGCGCCTCGAGATCCTCAAGCGCGCGATGCGCAGCAACACCACGACCGGCACCGCCATCGTCGACTCCGACGTCGTCTGGGCGCTCACCGATGTCGTCGAGGACATCTGCACCCCGAAGCCCGACGAGCAGCTCTTCAACGTCTACGAGCGCGAGAAGATCAAGAGGCTGCTGGAGGTGATCGACACCCGGGAGGCGCATATCCTGCGGATGCGTTACGGCCTGGAGGACCGTTCCCCGATGACGCTCGAGCAGATCGGCCAGGTGCTGGGCCTCACCCGGGAGCGTGTGCGGCAGATCCAGGCGAGCGCGCTGCGCCGCCTGCACCGGATCCTGGCGGAGGAAGAGGAAGAGGAGGAGTCGTCCCGGCGCACGGCGCCGCGAGGAGGGAATCCGTGATCAAGGTGAAGTCGAGGGACAAGGAATCGGTCGCGATGATGATCCGGCGGTTCAAGAAGATCTGCGAGAAGGAGGGGCTCACGAAGGACATCAAGCGGGTCGCGACGTACGAGAAGCCGAGCGAGCGCCGCCGTCGCAAGCGCCGCCGCGTCTTCCGCCCGGAGAAGTTCTAGGCCGGGCCGTCTCGGTGGGCGACGCCCCCATCCGTGTCGAGGGCCTGACCAAGCACTACCGCGGCCGCTGGGGCCGGCGGGTGGAGGCGCTTCGCAACCTGACGCTTTCCGTCGAGCCCGGCGAGATCTTCGGTCTCCTGGGGCCCAACGGCTCGGGGAAGACCACGACCCTGAAGCTCCTGACGGGGTTGCTGCGGCCGACCTCGGGGCGCGCCTGGATGCTGGGAAAACCGGCCGGGGATCCCCAGGTCCGCTCGCGGATCGGGTTCCTCCCCGAGGAGTCGTACTTCTACCGGTTCCTCACGGCCGCCGAGACGCTCGATTTCTTCGGCCGACTGTTCGGCCTGGGGGTGACCGAGCGGCGCAGGCGCGCCGACGCCCTCCTGGAGGAGTTCGGCCTCGCCGAGGCCCGCCACCGCGCCGTCGGGACGTTCTCCAAGGGGATGGCGCGGCGCCTGGGGCTCGCCTCGACGCTCCTGAACGACCCGGAGCTGGTGCTCCTCGACGAGCCCACCAGCGGCCTGGACCCGATGGGGACCCGCGAGGTGAAGGACCTGATCCTGCGCCTGAAGGCGCGGGGAAAGACGGTTCTCGTCTGCTCGCACCTGTTGGCCGACATCGAGCGGATCTGCGACCGGATCGCGATCCTCGCGGGCGGGTCCCTGCGCATCCTCGGGCGCGTGTCCGATCTTCTGGCGCGCCGGGACGCCGTCCAGATGACCGTGCGCGGGCTCGGGGAGGGGGCGCTCGACGCGTTGCGCGCGCAGGCGCGCGCCCTGGGCGGGGAGGTCCTCTCGGTCGAGCCCCCCCGCGACCGGCTGGAGGACCTGTTCCTCTCCGTCGTCCGCGGGCCCTCCGCGGGGGGAAAATCTTCGTGACGCGGGCCTTCGCGCTCGCCCGCGTGACGCTCCTGGAGGGGCTTCGCGCACGGGCCTGGGCCGTCTGGGTCCTGTACGCGCTGATCCTGGCCTGCCTGCCCGCGCTCCTGTCGGGGATCCCCCCATCGGCGTGGGGGCGCAGCGCCGTGACGACGGCCTACCAGGCCGCGGCTCTCCTGACGATCGCTTCGGTGACGATAGCCGGCGCGCGCCTCGTCCCGCGCGCCCTCGAATCGCGCGTCCTGTTCGCCGTGCTCACGAAGCCCGTGCGCCGCGCGGAGTACGTCGCGGGAGGGGCGCTCGGGATCGCCTCGCTCGCGGCGGTGCTGGCGGCGGGAATGGGGTTTGTCGGGGGGGGGGGACTGTCGCTTTCCGCGAGCGTCCGTTCCACCGCCTACTCCCGCCAGACCGGGACGGTCGAGGCCCGGCACGAGACCGACGGGACCGTATCGTGGACCTGCCGGGCGGCCTCCCCCTCCGGGGCGCTGCGACTGGTCATCCCCGTGCGGGCGCAGACCTGGGACGGGACGGCCCTGGCGCTCCGCTGGGAGGGAGGCGACCCGGAACGCACGGAGAACGTCCCGCGCTCCGTGCGGGCCTGGGAGGAGCCAGTGCCGCCCGAGGCCTGGCGCGACGGTGCCGCCCGGCTTGTCGTCTCGGTCCCCGGCGGGAACCCCCGCGAGGCGCTCGGCGAGGCTCCCGCAGGGCGCCTCCTCGCCAGCGACCGGACGTTCCTTCTCCCGTGGTGCGCCTCCCTCCTGGTGGCCTGGGTCGTCGCGACACTCCTCGGGATCGCGGCGTTCGTGGCATCGGTCTTCGTCTCCTGGAGGCTGGCCTTCCTGGCGGCGCTCACCTTCGGCATCTGTGGCGCGAACCGCGACCTGCTGCATCAGATGCCGAACGTGCTGACCCGCCAAACCCTCCAGACGACGTTCTCCCGGGCCCCCCATTCCCACGCCCACGATCCCGCCCCGGAGGAGGCGGCGAACTGGATCGACACGGGACTGTCATGGGCGGGACGCCTCCTCTCCGCGCTCGGGGGGGCGCTTCCCGACCTGACGCGCGCGCAGGCGGCGCCGACCCTGGCGCGATCCCTCTCGATCCCCCCGCGCGCGCTCGGTTCCCTCGCGCTCGGGGCGGGCGCCTTCGGGTGCCTGCTCCTCGCGGCGGGGGTCCTGGGATTCGCCCGCCGGGAGTTCGTGTGAGCGCTTCCGCGCCGGCCTCGCGCCTGGGAAGGGCTGCCCTCGCGCTGGCCCTCGCCCTCGCCGCGCATCGGAGCGCGGTGGCGCTCCGGCACGATCGCGCGCACCCCCTGGCGCTCGACATCCCCGCGGGGGCCGCGTCCCCCGGCGAGGTCGCGGGCGGGCTCCTCCTGGGGGGGTTCCGCGGGCTGTTCGCGGACCTGGTCTGGTTCCGCGCCCAGGTCGCGTTGTCGGGGGATCGGGACGACCTGTACAATCTGCCGGCCTTGTACGAAAAACTGGCGCTCCTGCAGCCGCAATACCCGGAGATGTGGGCCTCGACGGGCGACGACCTAGTGTTCAACGCCGCGGCGAAGTTCGACACGCCCGCGGGGCAGTGGACGTGGATCCGGCTCGGCGTGGACTGGCTCCGGCGGGGGACCGACCGGATCGGGTCGGATCGGCGCGTGAGCCACCCGCGCGGGCACATGGTCTGGGAGTCGCTCGGCTGGGCGTACCTCTACAAGTGCACGCCTACGAACGAGATCGACAACGGGACGGTGTGGTGGCCGCTGGCCCGCTCGCAGTGGCGGGCGGACCCGTTCGAACTGTCCGCCGAGGCATTCGGAACCGCCTCGCGGTTCCCGCGGTACCTCGCGGGGCGCGTCATGATGGATGCGCACGTCCTGAAGCACTGGGCGCTCCACACCGTCGACCCGGTCGAGGAGATGGACCTGCTCCGCCGCTCCATGGAGGTGCTCCATCGCCACGACCGGGAACGGGGGACGTACCCTCCGGAATTCATCCGACGTCACCACTGGATACTGGCGGGGCTCGCCCGCGCGGCGGAGTTCCGGGCGCGCCTGGGGACCGAGGCCGATCCCGTTGCGCGGGGGGGGATCCTGGCTGATGCGATCGCCCACATCCAGGCGGAGGCGCTTCGCGATCCCGATTTCTCGGACGATCTGCCGCACGAACTTCGGAAGATGGACGCCCCGCCGGAGGCATACCGGGGGGTCGCGCGGGCGCTTGGGGAGATGGCGACGGCGTCCGAGGCGCGGGGGGATCACGCCCGCGCGGAGGTCTGCCGCGAGCGCGCGGCGCTGTTCCTCTCCTGGGCCGACTACGTCGCCGAGATGGGGGTCGGGGCCGGGAACTGACCGCCCCGCGGCCGTGCCCAGGGTCCCGCTGGATTCGGTGGTCGAGGGGGCGGTCCTCGCCGAGCCGGTGCTCGACCCGATGGGGCGCCTCCTGGTCCCCGCCGGCGAGGTGTTGACCTCCGCGGTCCTGGCGTCGCTGCGCCGCCGCGGGATCCCGGACGTCGCGCTGGCGGGCCCCGCCGCCGCCGCGCCCGTGGCCGACCTGGCAGCCCTCGAACTTCTCGCGCGGCGCACCCCGGAGGGGACCGCCCGCTGGGAGCGCCTGGCGCGCGAGGCGTCGCGCTGGGGCGAGGACCCGCGCATGCAGGTCCTGCGCGAGGCGGTGCTGCGTCATACCCTCCCCCCCGCGCCGTGACCGCTCCCGACCGGACCGAGCTGCTGCGAACGCGCGTCGAGCGCGCGGACGACCTGCCGACCCTGCCGACCGTTGTCGCCCGCATCGGGCAGATGCTGCGGGATCCGAAGGTTTCCGCCTCCGCGATCGGGGACGTGCTGGCCGAGGACCCGGTCCTGACCGCTCGCATCCTGCGACTGGTCAACTCCGCCTACTACGGCTTCCCGCAGAAGATCACCCACGTCTCGCGGGCGATCGTGATCCTGGGATTCCAGAAGATTCACAACGTCGTCCTGACCGCGAGCGTGTTCAGCCGCTTCGCCCAGCCCGCGGGGTTCCCGCTCTGCGCGCTCTGGGAGCACTCGATCGCGGTCGCGATCGCGAGCGAGTCGCTCGCCGAATCGCTCCAGATCCGCGAGCGCGCGGAGGAGGCGTTCGTATCGGGCCTGCTACACGATCTGGGAAAGGTCGTCGTGGCGCACGTCGCCCCCGCCGACTTCGCGAAGGTGGTCGAGCTCCAGCGCTCGCGCGACCTCCTGTTCCGGGAGGCCGAGCGGCAGGTCCTCGGGACCGACCACGCCGAGGTCGGCTTCTGGCTCGCGCGCCGCTGGGGCCTGCCCGAGGGGGTGCAGAACGCGATCCGCTTCCACCATGAGCCCCAGACCGCCCGGGCGGGGCGCGTCCTGGCGTCCCTCGTCCATGTGGCGGACCTCCTCGCGCGGGCGCTGAACATCGGTTCCGGGGGGGATCCGCACATCCCCGTGGTCTCGCAGGCCGCCTGGGACGACTTGGCGATCACCCCGGAGCGCGCGGACCGCGCGGTGCGCAGGACGGTCGAGCGGCTCGCGAAGGCGGAGGCGTTCTTCTCCCTCGTGCGGGGGGAGGCCGCGTGACGGACGCCGAGGCGGGGACGGGGGCGCTGCTGGACCAGTTCCTGCGCCTGTCCGCCGACGCGCGGAGGTTGCGCGCGTGCGCGACGGAGGATGTGGTTCTCGACTGCGCGCTCCTGATCCTGCGCGACACGCTCGGATACCCCAGCTACTGCCTGCTCCGGGAGGCGTCGGGCGATCTGCGCACCCTGCGCGCCTCCCCGGACGCCCCGCCGGTCCCGTCGCGGACCCTGCTGGGGTGGGCCGTGCAGCAGCACGCCGCCGTGGGGGCGCCGCTCGGCGTGGGCCGCTGCTGGATCCTCGCGCCTCTGGACGCCGGCGGGGAGTCGTTCGGCGTGCTCGCGGTCGTCGCGGACGGCCCCGAGTCGGGTCTTCCCCGCTACCGGCTGCAGATGATCGAGCACCTGGCGTCCGAGGCCGCCTGGACGCTCGCGCAGCTGCGCGGACGCGAGCGGATGGCGTCCCTGAGCGACCTGTTCCACCACGTCCTGGAGTCCGTCCCGCACGGGCTTCTGGCGCTCTCCCGGGACGACCGGATCGTCGCCTGCAACCGGAACTTCGAGTTCCTCTTCGGCCTGCGGCGTGTCGACCTCCTGGACGCGCCGTACCGCGAGGCGTTGCCGAAGCCGCTGTCGGAGCTGCTCGACGGCCTGATCGCCTCCACGCTCTCCGGACGCCAGATCGTCGACCAGGAGTTCCCCCTCCGCACGGGCGACGGGCCGGAGGTCGTCGTCGGGTTCAGCACGGCGCTCCTGCAGGGGGAGCGCGGACCGGAGGGGATCCTGCTCCTGTGCCGGGACCTGGAGCTGTCGCGCGAGGTCCAGAAACTCCGCGACCTCGACGTCATGAAGACCGAGTTCGTCCACACGGTCAGCCACGAGCTGAAGACGCCGCTCACCGCGATCCTCGGCGGGACCGAGCTCCTGCTGGCGGATGCGGCGGGACTGTCGTCCGAGCAGCGCGAGGTGCTCGGCTTCATCGAGGAGGGGGGGCGTCGGCTCCAGGCACTCATCACGGACCTGCTGGACCTCTCGCGCCTGGAGTCGGGGAGCGCCGTCATGGAGCGCGTCGAGGTGTACCTCCCCGACCTCGTGAAGGAGATGCTGCCGGTCGTCGCCCCGATCAACCCGCGCTGCGCCCCTTCCCTCGATGTTGCCGGGCCCTTCCCGCACCTGCTGCTCGACCGCGAGAAGATGCGCCAGATCGTCCAGAACCTCCTCTCCAACGCCTTGAAGTACTCCCCCGAGGGGGGGGCGGTGCGCATCCGCCTCTCGGCGCGCGGCGCGTGGGCCTCCTTCGAGGTCTCCGACCAGGGGATCGGGATCCTTCCCGAGCACCTCGATCGGATCTGGGAGAAGTTCTACCGGGTCGACTCCTCGACCACGGCCTCCATCGAGGGGACGGGACTGGGGCTCCCGATCGTCAAGCACCTAGTCGAGCTGCACGGCGGTCGTGTGGAGGTCGAGAGCGCGCCGGGGGCCGGGAGCACCTTCCGGGTCCTCCTGCCGATCGGCCACGGGGCGGAGCCGGCCCCCTTGTGATCCACGCCAGCGCCCGGTACCGTCCGCGGCCGTGACCGCCGCGAGGAGGGTGGAGAAGGCGCCGCAGAAGCGTGCGACGAAGGCCCGCCCCGGACGCAAGCGCCTGTGCCGGATCGCGTCGTTCCTCGCCGACCGGAAGGCGGAGTCGCTCCTGGCGCTCGACATCTCGCGGATGTTCATCGTCGACTACTTCCTGCTGGCGACCTGCCAAAGCCGCCGCCACCTGCTCTCCCTCGCCCGTGACCTGTGCGAGTGGCAGTCCGCGCC
>JACQRN010000013.1 GCA_016206515.1 Planctomycetota bacterium
CGGTGGACCGGATCGCGTCGTTGGTCGAATCGTTCAACGGGGTTCTGCGCTCCGCGAACCGCCTTCTGGACGCCGACGGTCTGTTGCGCGGGAAGGACGAGTTCGCGCGCCGCCGGCAGGATCTCGTGCGCTATGCGGACGGGAACGCGGACGCCCTGCGCTCGCGGGGGATCGCGGTCCGGGGCCGCGTGGAGGGGAGTTCTCTCTCCACGGGGCGCGCCGCCTTCCACGAGCTGTCCGTCGACGCGGCGGTCCTCCGGGTGCGGGAGGGGGTGTCGGCGGGGCTTGCGGGCGCGTCGGTCGGGGGAGTCCCCGGCGTCGCGCGCGCCCTGGGGACCCTCGGGATCGTGTCGGACGAGGATGGGACGCTCGCGATCGACCGCGGGGCGCTCCGGGGCGCGCTGACCGGATCCCCGGACGCCACGCGCAAGCAGGTGGCGGATCTCGCCGGGGCGCTGCGCGACGCGGCCGACGCGGCGATCGCGAAGGGGAAAGGGACGCTCCCCCGGCTCGAAGAGGCATTGGGGCGCTCGTCGACGGACGAAGTCCGCCGACGCGTCGAGGAGGCGTTCTCGGCGTCGCAGGCGGGCGTGGTGCGGGGGACCTTGATGGAGGTGATTGGCTAGCGGATCGGGCGATGGGATGAGTCATGAGTCATGCGTCATGCGGGGGAGGGTGATATGGCTGAAATCGGAACGGTGGGAGGGAACCCGATCGGGGTGCGTCCGGCGGATCTTCGTGGGATGCTGAATGAGGATCTTTCGCGGCGCGTGGCGCAGGCCCGTCCCGCTCCCGTATCCGGCGGCGGGACGGCGAGCTCGGCGCGAGGGCTGGCGATCCTGCAGGAGCGCTCCGCGCAGGGTGTCACCGCGCGCAAGCAGGCGGTCCAGCGCTCCCCGGTCCGGCCCCAGGAGATTGCCCCGGCGGAGGTGAAGGGGGCGACATCGGACGCGGCCCGCGTGGCGCCGACGGCGACCGACCGGCTCCGCTCGGGATCCCGCAGCGGATACTCCAAGGTTGTCGGGGGCGTCCTCGACGTGCAGGGGTAGGGGAGCCGGCGGCAGGGGCGTCTTGTGCCTGACGTCGCGCCGATCGCCCTGCGGGACCAGGCCGTCGCCCTGGCGCCCCTCCAGGGGATCTCTCCCCTCGCCGAGGCGCCGAGGCAGCAGCAGGCGGTCCACCAGATCCGCGATGCGCGGTATGCGGAGGAGTCCCACCGCTCCGCGTCCTCGCGCCACGCCGGCGGTGCCGTGACGCTCGACGAAATCATCCTTCATGCCGGGCGGCCCGCCGCGCCGATGATCGTGGAGGACGAACGGCCGGACGCCCCGCGTGCGTTACGCTACCGGGGTTCGTCGCGGCGGCGGCGGGCAAAGGGGGATCGATCGGGTGACGGACCGGACGGGGTGGGGGAGAATCTGGATCGGTTCGCGTAGCGCTTCCGGGCTGCTCCCGCGCGGGCGGGTTGCCTTCCTTCTTCTGCTCCTGGCGGGAATCCTTGCCGTCCTTCCGGGTATCCGGGCTCCGGCGCAGGAGGCGTCCCTCCGGGTCGGCGGCGAATGGCTTTCCGACGGCGGGTTCGAGGAGGACCGGGACGCCAACGGCCTGCCGGATCACTGGGAGAGGTACTGGCCCGACCCCGCGCTGTTCGCGCACTACGGGGAGGCGGTCCTGGAGTCCGACGCCCCGATGGACGGGGCGCTCACGCTCGCTCTCCACGGCGACGGGACGAGCGTCGCGATCCGGACCGTCCGCGCGGTGGAGGTGACGCCGTACCGGAACTACCGCCTGCGCGGGACCGTCGAAACCCGCACGCGTGGCCGCGTGCGCGCGGAGGTGTGGATCCACTGGTCGCGCGGGCCGGTCGCCGCGCCGCTCCTCGAGGTGGCCTGGTCCTCCGTCGAAGCCGGCTTGGCGCGCATCGACCGGCAGATCCTCCCTCCCGAGGGGGCGGTCTCCTTCCGGATCGCCTGCGTCGTCCTGCAGGACCCCCTTCCGGGGGAGGGGCCGGACCTCCAGGGCGGAGCCCGGTTCGACGCCCTCTCTCTTGTGGACGAGCCGCGCCTGCGCGTCTGGGTCGGGCGGCCCTGGAACCTCTTCCGCGAGGGGGAGCCGGTCCCTCTCGATGTGGAGGCGGCGCCGTGGGACTCCACCACGCGGTCGCTGCGGATCGAGGCGACCGATGTCCACGGGCGTCCCCTCGGCCGGATCGACCGGCCTCTCTCGGGAGGGGAGCCGGACCGTCTCAGCGGGTCGCTCGCGCTCCCGGCCGGGCCGTTCACGATCCGCGCGAGGCTTCTCGACGGTGAACAGACGGTCGCCGAGCAGATTCTGCGCGGGGGGGTGCTGGCTCCCGGCACCCCCCGTGGGGAGGACGGGATCGGGCTCTTTCTGACCGGCCCGGCCGGCGCGGATCCGGAGGAGGCGGCGGACCTGCTGCGGCGGCTCGGGCTCCCGTTCGTGGTGACCCGCCGCGGCTCGCCCTGGGAGGCGATCGCCCTGCGGTGGGCCCAGGAAGGGCGCGGAGGGTGGTTCCGGATCGGGGATCCTCCTTCCGGGGAGCCGATGGCCGCTGGGACGTTCCAGCCCGAGACCGCCTGGCGGGACCTGTCGGGCGCCTCGCCGGGAGCGCCCGGTGCTTCCGCGGTGGGGGGGCGCTGGGTGAGCCTGCGCGGCCTCGACACGCCCGAGGCGCTCGTCGCGCGCGGCCACGAGGTGCTCGATGCCTGGCGCGCGGGGGTGCGGACCTTCGCCGTGCCGATCGACGAGGCGGTCGGACCCCAGGGGGACGTCCGGCCGGGGATGATCCTCCTGCACCACCTCCACCAGCGCCTGGCGGGACGGGCCTACGGGGGGAGCTTCGAGTTCCTCGGCAAGCCGAACAACTGGGTCCTGCGGCGCGACGGCGGGCGCGACCTCGTCTTCTGGGACGACCGGCCCGGCGTGATGACGCTCTACCTGGGGGACGACGTCGAGGTGCGCGACTTCTTCGGGGGGCGCGAGTCGCCGATCGTCGAGGACGCGCGGATGCGGGTCCCGATCGGGCCGCTCCCGCGCTTCATGGTGAACCTCGACGAGCCGCTCGTCGAGACGATCCTCTCGTTCCAGATGGAATCCTCGGAGCGCCCGCCGCGCCAGGGGGCCGTGCCTCTGGGGCTGCGTTTCACGAACCATTTCCAGGACCGCGCCTTCGGGGGGTTGCGGATCGAGCCGCCGGAACGCTGGCGCGCGGCTCCCGCCGAGATCCCGTTCGACATCCGGGGCGAGTCCGGCTGGGAGGGGACGTTCGGGATCGAGGCTTCGCCGTACGCGGCCACCGACGGGACGGAGCAGATGTTCCGGTTCCTCCTCGTCTTCTCGCGCCCCTCGGGCGCGCGCGCGGTCGAGGTGTTCAAACACCTGAGGCTGCGCGAGGGCGCCTGGAGCGTGAAGGTGCAGTGGACGCGTGGTACGGACGGCACGATCCGCCTCCAGCAGATCCTTAGGATGCAGCAGGACCCGTCGCGCCTCGTCGTCTCGTACCTGATGGTCCCCGGCGAGGGGGAGCGCACCCAGGGGATCGGTTGGGTCCGCGCCGGCGAGTCGCGCGAGGCGACCTACCTCATCCCCGAACGCGCCTGGATGCCGGGGATGGTCCTGGGCCTGCGCGAGCAGGGCGGCACCGGGGCGTTCCACAACGTGGCGTTGCCGGATGCGCTACCTGCCGGCGTGCTTGGCGGGGAACTGGGGGGCGAGTAGGTCGATGCCCCGTCATGCGCGTCTCGTATCGGCGATGACAACTTTGTCTCGGGGCTCGCCGCCCCCGCCGCGGACCGCCCACCGGCACACGTGCTCGGCTCGAATCGCCAGGTCGCTTGCCGCGTCGCTCCGGCCCATGCTCGTTCAACCCGGCTGAAATTCGGGGGCTGGGGAGAGA
>JACQRN010000065.1 GCA_016206515.1 Planctomycetota bacterium
CGTCACACGCCGCGCGGGGTTGCGCTTCGCCGCGCGCGGGCGCGTCGCCGGTGGAGAGTGGAGCGGGTGAAGGGAATCGAACCCTCGTGGCCAGCTTGGGAAGCTGGAGCTCTGCCATTGAGCTACACCCGCGCGACCGCCGGCAAACCGGCACCGACGGCACCGACAATATACCGGCGCCACCCGCGTCCCGGTATGCTCCCCTGGTGCTCAAACCGATCCTCCTGGTCTCCGTCGTGATCTTCGTATCCGGGCTGACGGCGGCGACCTGGAACGCGCAATCGGAGATCGCACGGCTGGACGCGGGGCTGCCGGAGGCGCGGCGGGACGCGCAGGCGCTCCGCGACGAGATCGCGCTCCTCCGGAACGAGGTGACCAGGACCTCGGCGCGCGTGGCGGATCTGACCGCACGACTGGAGGCGAGCGAGGAGAGGCTCGCGACCGCCGCCATGTCCGATCCGGAACCGCACGGCGAGATGAACCCGGATCCGCGATCCCGCACCGGGGCGGAGCGTTCCGAACCCGCCCCCCCGCTTCCGGCGGACGCCCCGCTCCAGGCGCGGATCGACCGGGCCGTCGCGGAGGCGTTCGATCGCAGGGACCAGACCCGGCGTGAGCGTGAGGAGCGGATGAGACAGGCACACATCGAGTCCCTCTATCTGACGCAAGCCATGGATCTCGAACTCAACCAGTATCAACAGGATCAGATGCGGCAGATCCAGACCGACTTCCGGAACCAGATTCGCAGCTTCCAACAGGAAACACAGGCCCAGCGCGAAGCGGGTACCCCCCTCGACGAAGGAGCTTTTCGCGCACGGGTCCAGGCTTTTGTCGAAGAGATGAACTCTCGGGCCGCGCAAGTGCTAGATGCCTCCCAGTACGAGAAGTTCCTGGAGATGAACAATCAGACGTTCGGCCCCGATATCCCAAGATGGTTCGGCAATGGGCGTAGACGATCGGAGGGCCGCAGCGGACGCTGACTCCGCGCTCGCGTCGGCGCGTCAAGGGTCGCTCCCGGCCCCCCCCCCCGATGCGTCGCGAGCCCGCTGGACAAGCGCATCGACATCCGCCGCGAAAGGCTCCAAGAGGATGCGGACGCTGCGCCGATCGTGGACCGTCCACGGCCAGAGCGCCTCGGCGAACAGGTCGATCCCGAAACGCTGGTACCACGGCGAGCGCACCGGGACGAGCTGGCGCGCGCTCGCGTACCCCGGCTTCACGACCAGGATCTCGCGCGCCCCGTAGTGGACGAACGGCACCGTCACCGGGGACGGTCCCATCTCCTCCCCGTCGAGCGTGACCGAGGCTCCGGGCGGATCGGTCGAGATCGTCAGGGAGCGCTCGACGCACCCGCCGCACAGCGCCCCGCAGAGGAGCAGGATTCCAGCCCGCACAGCGCGCATGCCGGACAGCGTACGGGCACGCGGCGCGCTCATCCAGCACGAGCCCCGAATCCGTCCTTCCGATGCCGTATCCTGCGCCCGTGCCCGGCGCCGGACCCGCGTACTGCTCCGTCGTCCTCCCTGTCGCCGTCCCACGTGCCTTCGACTACGCGATCCCTCCGACGCTCCGTGGGGTATTGCGTGAAGGATGCCGCGTCCGCGTCCCGTTCGGCAACCGGATCGCGGTCGGGTACTGCGTCGCCCTGCGCGAGGAGGCCGGACACACCTCCCCGAAGCCGATCCTCGAAGTGCTCGACGCCGAGCCGATCCTCGACCCGCACCTGGTCGACCTCGGACGCTGGATCGCGCGCCGGTACGCGGCCTCCTGGGGGGAGGTGCTGCAGGCGATGCTCCCGGGGGGCGTCCGCGGAGGCGTACACTCCGCGCGGCACCGCGTCCTGAAGGCCACCGCCGCGGCGCCGCGTGACGCCGACCTCGAGGCGCTCGACCGGAAGGCGCCCGCGCAGGCGAAGGTCATGCGGCTCGTCCTCGACTCGGGCGGCGAACTCCCCGTCGCGCGGCTCGCCTCGCGCGAGCGTGCGGCGGCGCGTGCGCTCGTGGAGCGCGGCTGGATCGAGGAGGCGGAGGGGGCGCCCACCCCCCCGGACCTCCCCTCCGAACCGGAGCCGCCGCCGCCCGACCTGACGGTGGCGCAGCGCGACGTCTGCGCGGCCGTCCTCGGGGCGCTGGGGTCGTACCGGCGGTTCGTCCTGGAAGGGGTCACGGGGAGCGGCAAGACGGAGGTGTACCTGCGCTCGCTCGCCGAGACGATCCGCCGCGGCGAGCAGGGTCTGATGCTGATCCCGGAGATCGCGCTCACCCCCCAGACGGAACGGAGGATCCGCGCCCGGTTCGAGCGCGTGGCGGTCCTCCACAGCCAGCTCGCCGAGGGGGACCGCGCCGCCGCCTGGCGCGCGGCGGCGGACGGCCGAATCGACGTCGTCGTCGGGGCGCGCTCGGCGGTCTTCACCCCGTTCCGCCGCCTGGGACTCATCGTGATCGACGAGGAGCACGAGCCGTCCTACAAGCAGGACAACAAGCCGAGGTACGACGCGCGCGCGGTCGCCGACCGGCGCGCGCAAGTCCTGTCGATCCCGCTCGTCGTCGGCTCCGCCACGCCGTCCCTGGAGTCATTCCACGACGCGGTAGAGGGGCGCTCGACGCTGCTGCGCCTCCCGGACCGCGTCGCGGGGGGGGCGCTGCCGCCGGTCGACGTCGTCGACCTCCGTGTCGCGGCCGCCGACCGCAAGGGGTGGCGGGTCATCTCGATCCCGCTCCTGTCCGCGCTGCGCGATGCGCTGGCCGAGAAGCGCCAGGCGATCCTATTCCTCAACCGCCGCGGGTACGCCACCGCGATCTGCTGCCGCAGGTGCGGGTTCGTCCTGCGATGCCGCCACTGCGCCGTGGCACTCGTCCACCACGCCGACCGCGGACGGGCGCTGTGCCACTACTGCGCGTGGTCCGAGCCGCCCCCGGCCTCCTGCCCCGAGTGTTCCTTCCCGCAGATGGCGCTGATCGGGGCGGGGACGGAGCGGGTCGCCAAGGAACTGGCGCGGTTCCTCCCCGAGGCGCGGATCCGGACGTTCGACGCCGACGCGACACGGTTCCGGGGCGCGCACGCGCAGATCCTGGACGCCTTCCGGCGAGAGGAGATCGACATCCTCGTCGGGACCCAGATGGTCGCCAAGGGGCTCGATTTTCCGAACGTCACGGTCGTCGGCGTAATCTCCTGCGATACCCAGCTCCATCTGCCGGACCTGCGCGCCGCGGAGCGGACATTCCAGCTCCTGGCGCAGGTCGC
>JACQRN010000077.1 GCA_016206515.1 Planctomycetota bacterium
CCAGCGCCGCGCCGAGCGAGGAGAAGGCGGTCGCGCAGTACGAGCGCTGGCCCGGGTACGCCTCGTCGAACGACCCGTCGCGGCGCTGGATCGACGCCCAGTAGGCGAGCGCCGCTCCGGCCCACTGGGCGACCTGCGCGGACCCCGCATAGGGAGGAATCCCGCCGTCCGCCTCGGAGGCGAGCGCAAGCGCCGCGGCGCACGCCTGCGCGGCCCCGTTCGGGAACGACTGCGTCCGGTCGTGCCAGAAGGCGCGCGTGGCGCACCCGTACGTCGGCGAGCGCGGGTTGCGGTCGAGCTGCGTCAGGATCCGCGGGAGCGCGGCACGGGCGGCGGCGAGGTATTCGTCCATCGACGGGACACGATACCGGACGGACACTGCCATGTCGTCCCGAGGAGCGATCGATCCGGCGGCAAGCGACGAGGGACCTTTGTTCGTCGGCGCCTCGCTGCCATGGATCCCCACCGGGTTTCGCGTTCTGCTGCTGCGTGGCTGTGTGGATTGCGGCACGCGGCACGCGGTGCGCGGGGGGTGGTGATATCGTGTCGCTCCTTGGCCTCCACCCTCCTGTCCCTCTTCGCCCCTGCCTGCGCCTTCGGGATGGCGCTGGAGGGTGTGCTGCTCCCGCGCCGGGAGACGCCCGCGCCGTTCCTGGCGTTCCTGGACCTGATGTCGGTCTGCGCGCTCGCGCTGGCGGCGTTTGTCGCGGGGCTCGCGGGCGGGGTGCTCGCGTGGGGATGGGCCGCCGCGGCGGTCGCGTTCTTGAGCGCGCGGGCGCTTACGCTCGCGGGGCGACCTCTCTCGTTCGAAGTCCGTCTCGGGGGGGTGTTTCTTCTCCTGGGCGCGGAGGTTGAGCGGCACCTGCGCGCGGGTGGGGGGACGGACGGCGCGTTGGCGACGCACCTTGCCGGGTGGGCGCTCCTCGGGGGGCTGGGCGGATCGGTCTTCGCGACGATGCTGCTCGGACACTGGTACCTCAATGTCCCGGGGCTCGCGTTCGGGCCTCTGCGGCGCGGCGTGGCGCTCCTTCTTGGGGCGGTCTCCCTCCGGTGCGCCTGGACCGGCGCGTGGCTCGCCCTGGGCGGCGCGGCGTTCCCCGGCTCCTCGCCCGTTCTGGTATGGACGCGGCTGGCGATCGGGTTGGGAGTCCCGGCGGTGATGATGTGGTGCGCGTGGGGGTGTGTCCGCCTGCGCGCGAACCAATCCGCGACCGGCATCCTCTACGCCGCGACGGCGCTCGTCTGGATCGGTGAGATGATCGCCTCGCACCTCTTCCTGGCCGGTGCCTCCGCCACGCTGTAGGATCGCCGCGCTTGGCCGCCGAACTCGTCGGACGCTGCCGCCGGTGCGATGCGATGGTACGTCTGTCGCCCGCTTCGGTGCCGGAAGAGGTTCCCTGTCCCGCTTGCGCCTCGCCGCTCGCCGTCGCGTGGCCTTCCGACGCGGGACGGTCGGGGATCGAGGCGTGCGTCCTGTGCGGGTTCCGGAGGTTCTTCTCGCAGCGCGACTTCAACCGGGGGGCCGGGTTGTGGCTGGTGGTCGCCGCGATCCTGGCGAGCGCGGTCCTGTTCGCGAAGGGGCCGCCCCTGGCGTGGCTGTCGGTCCTCGGCGCGTTCGCGGTGGTCGACGGCCTGCTCCTGCGGCTGCTTCCCGAGGTGGTCGTCTGCTACGTCTGTCAGTCGGTCTACCGCGGGTTCCCTCGCCGCGCGGATCAGGAGGCGTACGATCCGAAGGTGGCCGCCAGCGTGCAGCCCCTGCGCGGGACGCTGATCGGCGCCCCGCCGTCCGCCGCCGCGGGGGAGGGGTAGACGTGGAGTACGGAAATCCCAAATCCCAAATCCCAAATCCCAATGGGGAGATGCCGGACGCAGGACGCAGGACGCAGGACGGCGAAGCCCCTCCCCTCCTCGTCATGTTCTCCCAGTTCCTGCTGATCCCCCTGCTTCTCGTCGCCGTGGCGTGCGGCCTCTACGCGGGGCTGCGCTGGATGCTCCTGCGCCCGCAGCCGGTCGAGCGCGCGTTCCGGGACCTCTCGTCGTCGAACCCGCGCGCGCAGTGGGAGGCGGCCTGGCGGCTCATGGAAGGGGGCGAAAAGGACGAGCGGATGGTCGATCCTCTCGTGGCGATCCTCCGGCAGAGCGCCCCGGCGGGGCCGGTGCCCTCCTGGGACCGGATGCTGATGGACTTTCTCAAGCCGGAGGGGACCGCGCGATGGGACGATGTCCGGCTGTACGCGGCGCTCCTGCTCGGGCGCTCCGGTTCCCCCCGCGCGCGCGGGCCGCTCGAGGAGGCGGCGCTCTCGTCCGAGCCGGTCCTGCGCGTCTTCGCCCTGGCTGGGCTGGTCGAAGGGGGATGGAGCGAGTCGTTCGACGCCTTCGCGCGGGCCGCATCGGACGAGGAGCCGATGGTCCGTCTCCTGGTTGCCCACGGGCTCGGGAGGCTCGACGACCCGCGCGCGCCGGACGTTCTGCGGCCCCTCCTGACGGACCCTCACCAGGAAGTGACGTGGAACGCCGCGCTCGCCCTCGCGCATCACGGCGGGAGCGCGGCGATCCCGGTGGTCCGGCGGTTGCTCGATCCCGACTTCCTCGACGCGGTCCGGGTGCGCGACGCGGACGGGACCGAGATCCCGCTCTCGGCGCCCGTGCGCGAGTCCTTGGTGGTCGGCGCCGTGCACGCCTCCGCGCGCCTGAAGGCCAAGGAACTCCTGCCGGACCTCCGGCGCCTCGGGACCCGGTCCCCGCCGTCGATCCAGGTCCTCGTGCGGGGGGCGGAAGAGGCGATCGGGAAATAGGGGGCGGGAGAAAATGACTGTCTGGAGTCAGAAGGCAGGAGACAGGAGTCAGTAGGAAAATGAGGCGTCGCCGCGCGATCCTCGTCCGCTGCCTCGTGGCGTCGGTCGTCATGCTGGCGTTGTCGCTCGTCGCCCGTCGCGCGGGGGTGCGCGGCTGGTTCGACTCGGGCGCGGCGCTCCGCGTGAAGATCCTCCAGGCTGGCGTCCTCGCCCCGGTGGCGTACATCGGTGTCTATCTCGTCGCGCCCTACCTGATGCTTCCCCGTGTGCTCCCCGCGACGCTTTCCGGGGCGCTCTTCGGCGTCTGGCGCGGGTTCGGCTACACGTACCTCGGGAGCATGCTGGCCGCCTCGGCGAGCTTCTGGGCGGGCCGCTGGATCGGTGTGCGCGCGAGGATAACGCAGGACGCATCGCGCAGGACGCCGGACGGCCCCCCATCCCCTCGCGGCCTCTCCTGGCTCACGATCTGCGCCATCCGCCTCGTGCCGCTCATGCCGGGGGATGCGGTCAACGTCACGATCGCCCAGACGCCGACGCCGTTCGGCGCGTACCTTCTGGGGACGGCTCTCGGGGCGGCGCCCTCCCTGGCCTTGTACGCCGCGCTCGGCGAGGGGATGGTTCACCGTAACACCCAGGTCGTGTGGCTTGGCGGGGCGGGGTTGGGGCTTCTCCTGCTGGCCGGGGTGCTTGCGATTCGACGGCGGCGTGCGTCCCCTTCCGTTGCGACGGCCGGTCCCGCCTCGTAGACTCCCCCTGTGCCCGTGGTCGAGGCGGTCCGGAACCTCCTGGGTGGCGCACAGAAGCGTCGCGCGGCCAGGCTGGCGGCGCCGGCCGACCTGCGCGTCCGGGTGCGCGGGCCCGCGGGGCCGCTCTCGGACTTCCGTGTGTCGGACCTCTCGCGCGGGGGGCTCGGGCTCGTTTCGGACTACCCGGTCGCCATCGGCAGCCGGTTGCAATTCACGATCGAGCGCGGGTCCGAATCGATCGAGGTGGAAGCGGTCGTCCGGTGGCGTTCGGAGGGGGGCGTGAGCCGCCGGTTCGGCGTGGAGTTCGTCGCGCCCGGGGCGCGGCTGGCGGCGTTGGCGCCGCTGTTCGCATGAGCCGGGCCAAGGATGGCCCGATCGCGGAGCGAGGCGGCTTGCCGCCGAGCGAAGCGGCTTCGCAAAACGCGAGGGTAGGATGCCCGAGCGTTTTGCCGTGATATGGAGGGTCCCGTGAAGGGCGACCGCAAGATCATCGAACATTTGAACGAGGCGCTCACGGTTGAACTGACCGCGATCAACCAGTACTTCGTCCAGGCGCGCACCCTGAAGGCGTGGGGGTACGCGAAGCTCGCCGGGAAGATGTACCAGGAGTCGATCGGCGAGATGAAGCACGCCGAGGCACTCATCGACCGCGTCCTGTTCCTGGAGGGGGTCCCGAACATCACCCGCTACAACCAGGTCCATCTCGGCGCCGACGTGAAGGCGATGCTGCAGAACGATCTGAAGCTCGAAACCTCCGGCGTGACGCTCTACAACGGTGCGATCGAGGCGTGCAGCCACGCGAAGGACGCCGGAAGCCGGGAGATCCTCGAGCACATCCTCGTCAACTCCGAGGAACACGTCGACTGGCTCGAGACGCAGATGGACCTGATCGAGGGGGTCGGGATCGAGAACTACCTCGCCCAGCAGATGGGTGGTGGTGAGGGGGCGAAGGGGTAGGGGTGCGGAGCCCGGGGCTCGGAGAGCGGGGCGCGGGTTGCGGTACGCGGCTTTCGGATTTCGGGTTTCCGTTTTCGGGTTGCGGGGCGTCGGGTCCGCATGAGCGGATCCGTATAGCAAAGGAGGAATGCGAATGTTCCTAGCGCACCACATCGGTATCGAGATCCTGGGCCACGAGTACGCCCCCGAGGGGTTCGTCGCGCACGCCGCCGTCATGGCCGTGTCGTTCCTGGTCTTCCTGACCTGCGGCGTCGGCGCCGTGACGATCTGCCGCTGGCTCGCTCGCCCGGTCGTTCCGGCGGCGAAACCGGGCGAGTCGCCGGCGCGGTAAGGAGGCTGACCATGAGTCTTGAAAATTTGTTGTTCATCGGGACCAAGAAGCATGTCCGTGCCGTTCGAAAAGCTGACGGTGTGGAGGTCTGGACCACGGAGTTCCCCGTGGGGTTTTTGACGTCGGGATCGGGACTTGTCACCCTTCTGTGTGAGGGGGGCAAGGTCTACGCGGGTGTGTGCGGACACCTCTATGCCTTGGACGCGGCACGAGGAGAGATTCTCTGGCATAGCGATTTGAAGGGGCTTGGGTATCACCATCTGATCCTGGCAACAGCGTCGCAGTCGGGGCAGGGTGCGGCGCCGCATATCCAGGCGCTTCAGGCACAGGCTGTTGCGGCCCTTGCTGCGATCAATGCTGCCAACGCCAGTGCGACGGCTGGCTCCGGTTCCTGAATCAGATGGATCGTCCCGGGGCTTACCCCTTATGACACCCCCCGCACGTCCCCCCGCCCGGGGGTCTCTTGCGGAGCATCTTCACGACCAGATACCCCGCGCACCCCAGGACAACCGCAACGGCGATGATGGTCTGCGTGTCGAGGGTCATGCTCCTCCGATTCCCAGCGCCCGTGCGCCCTGGTAGGTTGCGAGCGCGCCGAGGTAGGCGAGCGCGGTCATGTAGAAGAAGGTGAACGCGGCGAGGCGCCAGGTGCCGGTCTCGCGGCGGATCACCGCGAGGGTCGAGGCGCACTGGGCGCAGAGGGCGAAGAAGACCATCACGGAGAGCGCCACCGCGGCGTCGAAGAGGGGGCGGCCGTCCGGTCGGCGCGCGTCCTGCAGGGCGCCGCGCAGGGTGGGGGATTCCTCGTCGTGGCCGGAGCCGACGTTGAAGATCGTCCCGAGGCAGGCGATCACGACCTCGCGCGCCGGGAACGAGGCGAGCGCCGCCATCCCGATCCGCCAGTCCCAGCCGAGCGGGGCGACGGCTCCCTCGAGGGCGCCCCCGGTGCGTCCGAGGAGGGACTGGCGCAGGTAGACGCCGGCCTCCCTTTCGTCGATCCGGGCGAGCCGTTCGTCGAGCGGTTCGGCTGTCGTCGCGTCGTGCCTCGCCTCCTCCCGGAGCCGGTCGTGCTCCTGTTCGATCGTCGCGGGGCGGGGGAAGTACGCAAGGCCCCACACGACGATGCTGGTGGCGAGGATCAGCGTCCCCGCGCGCACGAGGAACTCCCGCACCTCGCTCCAGACTCGCAGGAGGACCGTCCTCGGGCGGGGCCAGTGGTAGGAGGGGAGCTCCAGGACGGAGGGCATCCGCTCGCCGCGCAGGAGCGTCTTCTTGAGGATCCATGCGACCGGCACCGCGACCGCCAGCCCCACAAAATGGAAGAGGAAGAGCGTCGTCCCCTGCCGGTCCAGCCAGCCCCAGAGGAGCCTCCCCGGGGGGATGAACGCCGCGATCAGGATGGTGTAGACCGGCAGCCTCGCCGAGCAGGACATCAGGGGGGCCACGAGGATCGTCGCGAGCCGTTCGCGCGGGGACTCGATCGTGCGGGTCGCCATCACCCCGGGGACCGCGCAGGCGTAGGAGGAGACCAGGGGGAGAAACGACCGCCCCGACAGGCCGCAGAAGGAGAGGAGCCGGTCCGCCAGGAACGCCGCGCGCGCCATGTACCCGCAGTCCTCCAGGACCGCCAGGAACAGGAACAGCATCGCGATTTGCGGCACGAAGACGACGATCCCGCCGACCCCCGCGACGACCCCGTCGACGGCGAGCGATCGTAGCGCCCCGGGCGGGAGCAGGCGGGTGACGGCGCCTCCCACGAGCCCGACCCCCCACTCCACGCCGTCCATCAAGGGGGCGGACCAGGCGTAGAGCGCCTGGAAGATGAGAGCCATGACGGCCAGGAGCAGGAGCGGGCCCGCGATGCGGTGCGCCACGACCGCGTCAATCCGGTCCGAGGCGGGGTCCCCGGAGCCCGGGGGGCGCTTGACGCAGGCGTCGACCGTCTCGCGGGCCCAGGCGTACCTCGCCTGCGCCTCGGCGGCGGAGAGCGGGAGCGCGGACCCGGTCGCCGCGCGGGCGTCCGCGCGCGCGCGGGCGAGGTCGTCCGCGCGGACCGGTCCGCCCGCCGCGGCGAACCGCCGCTCGAACTCGCCTCCTTCGTCGACGAGGAGGCGGAGCCTTTCGGCGGGGGCGAAGTTGTCCGTCCCGAGGCGCGCCGCGGCATCCACCAGCGCGGCGGGGAGCCAGACCGG
>JACQRN010000076.1 GCA_016206515.1 Planctomycetota bacterium
GGGCGTGGCATGACGCCGGTCCTCTCGCGCGGCGCGACCGACCAGCACTCGCAGCTGCAGCTGTACATGGACGGCCCGCGCGACAAGCTGACCTGGTTCTGGTCCCTGGGCCGGCATCCCCCCCTGCGCGTCCCGCGAGAGACGCAGGGGCCTGCCGCGGGAACCGATCTCGCCGCGGTGCTGGAGGCCGAGCGGTACGGGACCCTCGAGGGGCTGCGCCGATCGGGGCGCTGGGCATGGGAGATGGCGCTGGCGCGGCCGGACCCGGAGACGCTGGGGGGGCTGTTCCTCCTCCTCGAATGCCAGGTGGCGACGCTCGGGAGGCTCTGGGGCGTGAACCCCTACGACCAGCCGGGCGTGGAGGCGGGGAAGATCCTCGCGAAGGAGCGGCTGCGCGCGCCGCAAAGGGGGCCGCGGTGACCGACGGCAACGCACGCCGCACCCTGGACTTCTCGACGAAGAAGAAGATCGCCTTCAAGGCGCTCGGCGGGCGCGCGAAGGCGGTCTACTGGCACGCGGGGGTCGCCTGGGCGCTGCAGGGAGTCGGACTCCGGTTCGCCGGCGGGGCCAGGGCTCCCGGCGCGGCGCGGCCGTATGGGGACGGGGTGATCAACCCGCTCATCGGCTCGAGCTCCGGGGCGGTGTTCGGCGCCATGGTCGCCAGCGGGATGCCGTTGGAGGAGATCCTCCGCTTCCCGATCACGCGCGAGGACATCTTCGCCTGGAGCGGTCTGCGGCCGCTGGAGTACCTGCGGCGCGTGCGGCACTCCTGCGTCCGCCGGACCGGCAGGCCGTTCCGCCCGTGGCACGTCTCGATGCGCGACCTCCTAACGGTGCGCCCCCGCTATTCGGTCGACGCGCTCGAGCGACTCGTGCGCGAACGCCTCCTGCCGGGGCTCAACGACTTCTCCCAACTGGCGTGCGAGATGTACATCCTGGCGACCGCGCTGGACACGCCCCGCACGGTGGTCTTCGGCGAGCGGCGCACCCCGCAGAAGCACGACTACATCTACCTCAACGGCGTGAGCGTCTCGCAGGCCGCCGCCGCGTCGATGGCGCTGCCGCCGATCTTCATCCCGAGCAGGATCAACATCGGAGGGGTGGAGACGTACTTCATCGACGGCGAGCTGCGTGACCCGTTCGTCACGAACGTGGCCCAGGACGTCGGCGCCGACTGCATCATCACCTCGTCGATCTACCAGCCGTTCCAGTTCGCCGACGAGATCGGCTCGCTGATCGAATCCGGGCTCGGGGGGATCTACATGCAGTCCCGCGATCTGTCGATCGACGCCAAGCAAAGGATCAACCAGCTCAACCGGCAGCGCGCCACCGAAGCGATCCGGGCGGTCGACCACCTGACCTCCCGCATCCTCTCGGAGGAGATCCGCTCGACGGTCATCGGGGAGTTGGAGCGGATCCTGGAGTGCCCCCAGAACACCTCCTTCCTGTACATCAGCCCGAGGAAGGACCTGGAACTCTACCGGATCCACCCGTTCGACCTGTCGACCGAAACACGTAACTTCGTGATACGCCGGGGGTACCGTCGCGCCGTTGAGGTTCTCCGGGAGTGGAGCGTCCCGGGCGCGAACCAACTCCCGGAGGAAATGGGCGCCCTCCCCACAGCCGGTTGACACGCCGCTTGGGTGGGGTACATTGCCACCAAGAGAGGTTAATAGTGTTTACTCTTCATCACGGCCTTGCGCTTCTCCCTCCCCCGGCGGGTACCGGCGACGAAGACCGGATCCTGGTCGTCACCCAGGACGAGTCGCTCCTGGAGAAGGTCCGGTCGGCCGCCGTCCGGGGCCGCTGGACCCTCCTGTCGGCCCGTTCCGAGGTGGAGGCGATCGTCCAGGCGCACGACGGGCGCCCGACGAGGATCCTGATCGACCCGCGCATCGAGATCGACGCGGAGGTGGACCTATTCCCCTCCGGCATCCCCAGGGAGTGGCTCTGTAAGCGGGGCCGGACGCCGCATCCGGACGACGTCCTGCGACGCCTCCCTGCCGGGGGCGCCCCCTTTGCGCCCCAGGGGCCGGCCCGACTCCTGCTGTTCGCCGTCCCGATCGCCGCGGTGACCCTGCTGGCGATCGCGGAGCTCGGCGGTGCCGGCGGTGGCGCGCTCCTGGCCCCGAAGGCGACGTTCTGGGCCGCGATGCTGGCGCTCTGCGGCGGACTCGGTCGGATCGCCTCCCCGAAGGTGCAGCGCGAGGGGCTGCTGTTCGCGCACCTGGCGCTGCTGATCGCTGCGGCCCCCTCCGTCGGGTTGAGGCTGATCGCCTGACCGCAGTAAAGCGCGCCAGGAGGGACTCGGCCCTCCACGCGCGGACATCCTGTCCGCGCGCTCCGGGCCCGGGGCGCCCGCCTTCCGGCGCCATCCATGGCGCCTCTTCCGCTCCGCGGCGGCGGACGCCCTTCGAGTCCCTCCTGGCGCGTTTGTTTGCGACGTGCACCGGACAGCGCGGCGCACGCGCAGATGTAAAGCGCGCCAGGAGGGACTCGAACCCCCAACCTGCG
Organism: Planctomycetota bacterium; assembly: GCA_016206515.1. Lineage (GTDB taxonomy): Bacteria > Planctomycetota > SBBH01 > SBBH01 > JACQRN01 > JACQRN01. The sequence continues at coordinate 2,515 of JACQRN010000076.1, forward strand.
GATTAGAAATTGGCCCCGGGCCGTTTCCCCCGCGATCGACGCCCGCCGGTGCCCCTCACCGCCCGCCAACTCGCACACGTTCGCCGTTTCGGCCCGTATCCGCCGCCCGTCGACGCGAGCCGCCGCCTGCGGACTGCTGGTTGGCACCTATTTGGCACCAGAATTCCAACGCGGTCAGAGCGCTATCAAAGTGCGGTCAGCCCGGCCCGTGAGGCGCCGTGTTGCGCCACGGTCGCGCCGTGTCGCGCGCGGTCCCCGAGGAGGCGCCCATGTTCCCACCACGCCCGGCCGTGGCGCCCAGGGCGCGCCTGTGCGCGCGGAAATGGGATAATCCGGGCGCCGGATTACCCCGTTTCGGACCGGGA
>JACQRN010000070.1 GCA_016206515.1 Planctomycetota bacterium
CCCCCCGTCCCTCCGTCCCGCCCGCACCCGTTGCGGCGGCGCCCACCACGCCCTCCCCGCGTGCGGCGGGACCCGATGCCTACGATCTCACGGAGGTGGATCCTCTTTCCGGGAGCAAGGGGTTCGGCCTGATCCTGGTGGGGGGGGCTTCCATGAAGGGGCCGAAGGTGGTCGCCGTCCTGTCGGAGGTAATGGGGTGCGCGGAGTCGATCGCCCAGGGGTTGCTGAAGAAGCGCGTCATCCATGTGTTGAATGACGTGACCGAAGCGGAGGCGAAGGCCGCCGCCAGGAAGTTCGCGGCCGTCGGCGTCGTCGCGAAGGTCAGCGAGCCGAAGTATTTTAAGAGATAGGAGTCGGGTGTTCTTCAATACCAGCCGCGCCGCCGGTAATACCATGCGGTCGATGCGGCCATCGTGACCAGGACTCCGATGAAGCCCCAGAACCCCCAGGGGGAGTCCTTGCCCGGCAGGTGCGCGAAATTCGTGCCGTACAGCCCCGTCACGAAGGTGAGGGGGAGCATGACCGCGGCCAGGATGCTCAAGGTTTTGATGACGTCGTTGGTGCGACGCGACTCCATGGCGAGGTAGGTTTCGAGGATCCCCTGCAGGAGGTCGCGGTTGCTCACGAGCCGCTCGTCGATCCGGATGAGGTGGTCGTAGAGGTTCCGGAAGTAGACCCGCATCTTCACCGGGATCAGGGGGTGGGGCCGGTCGGACAGCGTCTGCGCGATCTCCCTTTGGCGGGAGACGCGGCGCCGCAGGTGGATCAGCGACTTCCTCCCCGTGAAGAGCCTGCGCAGGGCGTTGCGGTCGAACCTCAAGGAGAGCGTCTCCTCGAGGTCCTCGACGGAGTCCTCGAGGGTGTCGAGCGCCTCCGCGTAGCTGTCGACAATCCGGTCCAGGATCTGGGAGAGGATGAACGCGGGGCCCTGACGAAGGAGCGCGGGGCCCCGGCGCGCGTCGGCGAGCGTTGCCCGGATCGCGCCGACCGGGGCCGGATGCACGGTCAGGAGGAGTCCCTTCGACAGGACGCAGCCGATCCCCAGCGCGTCGAACCCGCCGTTGACCGTCTTCTCCGGGTGCGCCTTGAACAGGAGGAACGAGTGGTCCTCGAAGTCCTCGAGCTTCGGAGGCACCTCCTCGCCGGTGAGGTCCTCGACGGTCAGCTCGTGGAGGCGGAGGGTTGTCCCGACCGCCGCCAGGTCCTCCGGCGTGGGGGATTCCAGGTCGATCCACGCCGCCGTCCCGTCTCGCGCCGCGACCAGCGCCTCGGCGAGCGGAACCTCGGTGCGCAGGCCGCCTTCCTTGGCCAGGACGCTGCAGGTCGCCACGCGAGGGAGAGACTGTACGCCGCCCCGCGCCGGGCGTCTACCCGCCGCTGTCGCGCAGCGGCGGGCGGGCGGAAACGGACGCCACCAGGGTGTCCCGGTTCATCCGGGCGATCACCTCGAGCGGGATCTCCTTGGGACACGCCTCGGTGCATTCCCCCGCGTTCGTGCAGTGGCCGAAACCCGAGGCGTCCATCGCCGAGACCATCCGCCGGGCGCGCGAGGACCGCTCCGCCTGCCCCTGGGGGAGGAGCCCCAAGTGCGTGATCTTCGCCCCCGTGAAGAGCATGGCGGCGGCGTTCGGGCAGGCGGCCACGCACGCGCCGCACCCGATGCAGGCGGCGGCGTCCATCGCGCGGTCGGAGCACTCCTTCGGGACCGGGAGCGCGTTCCCGTCCGGTGCGCTCCCGGTCGACACGGAGACGTACCCGCCGGCCTGGATGATCCGGTCGAAGGCGCTCCGGTCGACGACGAGGTCCCGCACCACGGGGAACGCGGCGGCCCGGAACGGCTCGATCGTGATCGTGTCGCCGTCCCGGAACGCCCTCATGTGGAGCTGGCAGGTCGTTGTCCCCTTCCAGGGGCCGTGGGGGCGCCCGTTGATGACGACGCCGCACGCCCCGCAGATCCCCTCGCGGCAGTCGTGGTCGAAGGCGACCGGCTCCTCCCCCTTCTTCTGGAGGTCCTCGTTGAGGACGTCGAGCATCTCGAGGAACGACATGTCGCGGCTCACCCCCGAGACCGGGTAGGTGACGAAGCCCCCCTTCTCGCCGGAGCGCTTCTGGCGCCAGATCCGGAGGGTCAGGCTCATCCCCCCCGCGCTGGACGCTTCGCGCCGGACGCTGGACGCCTGGCTCATTCCTTGTAGTTCCTCTGCGCAAGGTGGATGTTCTCGAAGGCGAGCGGTTCCCGGTGCAGGACGGCGGGCCGGTCCGCTCCCGCCCATTCCCAGGCGGCGGCGTGGCTGAACTGCGCGTCGTCCCGTTTGGCCTCCCCGTCCGGGGTCTGGTGCTCCTCGCGGAAGTGGCACCCGCACGACTCGTCCCGTTCCAGCGCGTCGCGGCACATCAGCTCCGCCAGTTCGAGGAAGTCGGCGACGCGGCCGGCCTTTTCGAGGGACTGGTTCATATTCTCGTTCTCCCCGTTGACGCGGACGTCCGTGCGGAACACCTCGCGCAGGGCCGGGAGCGCGCCGAGCGCCGAGCGCAGCCCCTTCGCGTTGCGCGACATCCCGCAGTGTTCCCATAGGATCCGCCCGAGCTCGCGGTGGATCTCGTCGACCGTCCGCTTGCCGCGCACCGCCAGCAGGCGGCGCGTCTGCTCCACGACGCCGTCCGTCGCGGCGCGGAACGCCGCGCCGGTCGCCTGGCCCTTCCCCGGCTTGGCACGGGCGAGGTAGTCCCCGATCGTGTACGGCAGGACGAAGTAGCCGTCGGCGAGCCCCTGCATGAGCGCGCTCGCCCCGAGCCGGTTCGCCCCGTGGTCGGAGAAGTTCGCCTCGCCGATCACGAACATCCCTGGGATCGTGCTCATCAGGTGGTAGTCGACCCAGAGGCCGCCCATCGTGTAGTGGGCCGCGGGGAAGATGCGCATCGGCGAGCCGTACGGGTCCTCGTCGGTGATCCTCTGGTACATGTCGAGCAGGTTCCCGTACCGCTCGCGGATCACGTCCTTCCCGAGCCGCCGGATCGCGTCGGCGAAGTCGAGGTAGACCCCGAGCCCGCCCGGTCCGACCCCGCGCCCCTCGTCGCAGACCCCCTTTGCGGCGCGCGAGGCGACGTCGCGCGGGACGAGATTCCCGAAGGCGGGGTAGCGCCGCTCGAGGTAGTAGTCACGCTCCGGCTCCGGGATCTCGGCGGGCGCGCGGCGGTCGCCGGCTCCCTTCGGCACCCAGATCCGCCCGTCGTTGCGAAGCGACTCGCTCATCAGGGTCAGCTTCGACTGGTATTCCCCGGCGACGGGGATGCAGGTCGGGTGGATCTGCGTGAAGCAGGGGTTCGCGAACGTGGCCCCGCGCTTGTGCGCCCTCCAGATCGCGGTCGCGTTGCACCCCTTGGCGTTGGTGGAGAGGTAGAAGAC
>JACQRN010000078.1 GCA_016206515.1 Planctomycetota bacterium
GAGGGAGAGGGACTTGGCCTCCGGGGCGATCTCCTTGCGTACGATCGCGTCCGCCTCGCGCAGGATCCGCAGGCGATGGGGCGTCACCTCCCCCAGGATCCGCACCGCGAGCCCCGGCCCCGGGAACGGCTGGCGCCAGACGACCTCGTCGGGGAGCCCCAGCTGCGCTCCGATCGCGCGGACCTCGTCTTTAAAGAGCATCCGGAACGGCTCCACCAGCTCGAACCCGAGCTCCTTCGGGAGCCCCCCGACGTTGTGGTGGGTCTTGATCGTGGCGGTGGGGCCGCCGAAGGCGCTCACCGATTCGATGACGTCCGGGTAGAGCGTCCCCTGCGCGAGGAACCGTGCCCCGCTGATGTGGCGCGACTCGTCGCGGAAGACGTCGATGAAGACCCCCCCGATGCGGCGGCGCTTCTCCTCGGGGTCGGTGACCCCCTTCAGGGCGGCGAGGAAGCGCGCGGATGCGCTTGCAACGTGCAGAGTGACGTCGGTGTGGCGGCGGACGATGTCGGCGACCTCCTCGGCCTCCCCCTCCCGCAGCAGGCCGTTATCCACGAAGATCGCATGGAGGCGATGGCCCAGCGCGCGCGACAGGAGCGCCGCGGCGACCGTGGAGTCGACCCCCCCGGAGAGCCCCAGGACGACCGAGGCGTCTCCGGTCCTCTCTCTCGTCTCGCGCACGACCCGCTCGGCGAAGTCCGACAGCCGCCAGGTCCCCTTCGCGCCGCAGGCGTCGAAGAGAAACCGCCGCAGGATCTTCGCCCCCCCCGGCGTATGGGCGACCTCGGGGTGGAACTGGACGCCCCAGATGCGGCGGTGCTCGTCCGCGACGGCCGCGCAGGGCGAGTCCTTCGAACCCGCCACCGTGCCGAACCCCTGCGGCAACGCCGCCACGCGATCGCCGTGGCTCATCCAGACGGGGAACGGTTCATCGGATGGGAAGTCCCGGAAGAGGGAGGTCCTCGCGGTGGTGCGCACCTCGGCGTGTCCGTACTCCCTCCGCGAGGACTTCTCGACGCGACCTCCCATCTGGTGACACAGCGCCTGAAGCCCATAGCAGATCCCGAGGATCGGAGGGTGCCCCTCCCGCAGGTACGCCGGCGCGATCCGGGGGGCATCCGGTTCGAGGACGCTACGCGGCCCGCCGGACAGGATCAGCCCGACAGGACTGCGTGCCAGGATCCCTTCCGCGTCCGCTGTGCAGGGGTGCACCTCCGAGTAGACCCCCAGCTCCCGCGTCCGCCGCGCGATCAGTTGCGTGTATTGCGATCCGAAGTCGACGATCGCAACCCATTCGGAGGAGGGGGAGGATGGCATGGGAGGGATTGTAGGAAGGTGATCTGTCTCCTGTCTCCTGACTCCTTCTTGGCATTTGCAAGACGTATCATGTCGTTGTGGCAGGCGAACCTTCCGACCCTTTCGAAGACTTCCGGCGCAAGCAGGAGGAGAAGCGCAAGCGGGAGTTCGCCGTCCCGGACAAGCCGCGCGACCTCTCTCGTGTCAGCGACTACTTCGTGAAGCCGTCCGCCGCCCCGGCCCGGACCTCGCATCCCGCTGCGCCGACACAGGCCGCCGTGCCTGTCCCTGTGGCCGCACCCGCCCTCGCCGCCCCGGTCGCGCGCGCGGCGTGGGAGAGTCTGCTCGCCCTCCTCGTCGATCGCGGGGTGCTGACGCGGGACGAGGCGGAGGCTTTGAAGAAGGGCTGAACGCGATTCCCCGGAAGATGGGGTTGGGATCGCAACGCGTGCCGTTCTGCACGATGCGCGATGCGTCCTGCGCGGGATACAGACTCGCGACTACGGGGTCGAGTGGGTCGCGTCCAGGTTGTCGCAGGCCGAGGGACCGAGGGGGGACATTCCGGGCTCCGAAGATCGGTTCTCCGGAGCCGCCAGGGTTGTGGCCGTGCCTCCCGCGGCGTTGCGCGCATTGCCGCGCGCCGGGCGGGCATACCCCGCCAGGCCCAGGATGGCGCCGATCGCGAGGCCGGCGCAGAGGGGGCGCAGGAACGCGGGGAGAAGGGAGGGGCGTCGCGGACGGAGCGAAAGGAGCCACGAGGGGCGGCGGATCGCCGGGGTGGTCAGGTTCGACAGGCGTTGCTCCAGCAGGAGTCCCTGGACTTTCGCGCGGGGGGCCAGGCCGGTCTTTACGAGGATCGCTCCGAGCGGAACGGTCTTTCCCTGTCGTGCGGTCTCCCTCTGGACCCGCAGCGCCTCCCGGAGTCCCCAGACCGTCAGGAGTCCCTTCGCCACGGCCTTTTCCCCCAGCCGCATCCCCAGTCGTGCCGTTTCCATCTTCACCCCTATAGACGTCGTCGGGCACCCTGCAGTTTCCTGGATTCCAATGTTTTTCGATTCCGTTACATCACGGGACGGGCTTCAATGCCGCGCCATGCGGGTCTACGGGGGGACGGTCGCGGGGTTCGGTGTGGGCGTCCTCCTCGTCCTGTCCTCGGGTTGTGGGGGTGGAGGAGGGGGTGAAGTCAGAACGACGCACCCTCCCGCGCCCCGTGGCCTCCTCGACGGGCCGCTTCTGGCCGGGGCGGTCGAGTTCGAGGTCTCCGACCAGTACCTCATCCGCGGGATCCCGCAGGGGGCCCGGTCGGTCGAGTGTCGAATCCCCCTTCCGGTCCCTTCGCGCGGCTGCACGATCTCCCGCCCGGCGATCGCCTGCCCGGCGGATCACGATGTTCGTGGGGTCCTGACGGGGGCCTCTCCTGTCACGGTGGCGGTCCGGGATCCGGGCGTTGCGGAGATGACCGTCACGCTGCGGTACGCGTGCGAGAGCCATGCGGTTTCCGCCGCACGGGGACCAGCGGCGGTGCCCTCGGGGGCCGCGCGGGGGGCACTGCGTCCGTACCAGGCCGCCGGGGCTCGCGAGGGGGTGACCGCGGAGATCCGGGCGCTCGCGCGCCTCGCCTCCCGGGACCACGCGGAGCTTGCGTCGCGGGCGGGGGCGCTCCTGGCCTGCGTCACCCCTGCTCTCCGCGAGCGGCCGGGCGCAGGGCCGAACGACGCCTACTTCTCGCTCTGTCGTGCGGCGGGGATCGCCTGCCGCCTGCAGAGCGGCGTTCGCCTCGCGCGCGAGGGGTCGACGCCGAAGAATTGGGTCGAGTGCTACCTGGGAGGGATCGGGTGGGTTCCCGTCGACGCCGAGCGCCCCTCGGACGACCCCGCCTCGGGGCTCGGGGGGATCGGCGCCGGGTACGTTCCGTACTCGGACGAGAGTTTTGCCGTGACGGTCGACGGCGCGCCTCATGCGGACTGGCGGAGGGGGATCTCCTCCCGGTAGGGCGGGGTTCATCCCCGCCCGCGTGCGATTCGCGGGGGTAAACCCCGCGCCTACCGCTTCCGGAACACGAACTCCCTCTCGTTCCCGCGCCGCCCCTCGAACGAGTCGGGGGGCGTCTCGAAGCGGTCGAACGAGAACAGGCCGCCGAAAAGCGCCTCGACATCGGCGCGCGTGACGTCGAACGGCGGTCCGCCCGTCCGGCCGTGGAAGTAGAACAGGCCGAAGTAGAGACCGCCCGAGCGCAGCGCCCCGGCGATGGATCGCGCGTACGCCTCGCGGTTCCGCGGCGGGATCGCGGCGAGGCAGGTGTGCTCGCACACCGCGTCGAACGCGCCGGGGTACGCGTCGGCGAGCGTCAGGACGTCCCGGAGATCGAACGTGGCGCACAGCCCCTCCCCCGCAAGGTTGCGGCGCGCCCCCTCGATCCCCTCCGGGGCGAAGTCGAACCCCCAGACGTCGAACCCGTGCCGGGCCAGAAGCATCGCCTCCCATCCGAACCCGCACCCCGGGACCGCGACCTTTCCCCTCGGGACCGCGCCGGAGGCGACGAGGCGCGCGATCGGCGGCGCGGCGGCGCCTTTGTCCCACCCCGGCTTCTCCTCGCCCCGGTAGATCCCGCGCCAGAAGGCGGGGGCCGCCGCCTCCCCGGGCGGCGGGTCGGATCGGGGCGGGCCGTGTGGTAGAACAGGATCGGTCATGGACGTCGTCTGGATCGGAGCGGCCGCGTTCCTCGCGTCGGGATTGACACTCTACTCCGGGTTCGGGCTGGGGACACTTCTCCTGCCGGTCTTCGCGATGTTCGCCCCGGTGGAGGTCGCGGTTGCCTCGACGGCTGTCGTGCACGGGGCGAACAGTGCCTTCAAGGCGCTGTGGGTCGGGAGGCACGCGGATCGGGATCTGGTCGTCCGGTTCGGCGTCCCCGCGGTCCTCGGGGCGTTCGCGGGGGCCGCCGCATTGGGGCTTCTCGTCGGCGCGCGCCCGCTCGCGATGTACGAGATCGCGGGGCGGCCGGCGCAGGTCACGGCGGTCAAACTCGCGGTGGCGATCCTGATCTCCCTATTTGCCGCGTTCGACCTGGTGCCGTCCCTGCGCGCGCTGCGGTTCGACCGCAGGTCCCTGGCGTTCGGCGGGGCGTTGTCGGGATTCTTCGGGGGGGTGTCCGGCCATCAGGGGGCGCTCCGGTCGGCCTTCCTCGGCAAGGTAGGGGTCTCCGCGGAGGCGTTCGTCGGGACCAACGCGGTGCTCGCGTTCGCGGTGGATTCCGCGAGGCTCTCGGTCTATGCGGCTTCCTTCCTGTCCGGACGGGGGGCGCTCACCCTGGGCACCGGACAGGCGCCGGCGATCGTCTCCGGCATCGCCGGGGCGCTCCTCGGTGTGGCGGTGTCGTCCCGTTTCCTCCGCAAGGCGACGATGGAGGGGGTCCGTACGCTGACCGGGGGGCTCCTGCTGGCGGTCGCCGCGGCCCTGGGCGCCGGGGTGATCTGACGCCCTCGGCTGGCGTCCTGCCGCCTACGTCCCAGCGGGGGGGCAGGCGCAGGCGAGGTTCCGGTCGCCGTGGACGCCGTCGACGCGGCGGACCGCGGGCCAGAATTTGTGCGCGCGCGTGAACGGCGTCGGGAACGCGGCCTCCTGGCGCCCGTAGCGGTGTTTCCACTCCGCGGCGGTCACGCACGCGGCGGTGTGGGGCGCCTCCTTCAGCGGGTTGTCCTGGCGGTCGGCCTTCCCCTCTTCCATGTCCCGGATCTCGCGCCGGATCGCGAGCATCGCGTCGACGAAGCGGTCGATCTCCGCCTTCGGCTCGCTCTCCGTCGGCTCGATCATCAGGGTTCCGGCGACCGGGAAGGAGAGGGTCGGCGCGTGGAAGCCGTAGTCCATCAGTCGCTTGGCGACGTCCTCCGCCTCGATCC
>JACQRN010000086.1 GCA_016206515.1 Planctomycetota bacterium
GCGCTGACGGGATAGGACGAAGGGAGGCGGACGCCGGCAGGGATCGACGGGTCAGAGGCGAGAAACGCTCGGGAACGGCGCCGGGGCCGCCAGCCGCGATTCGTTCTCGCGCTCTCAGCCGGCTCGACATCGGCCGCGCCGTGGACCTGGCCGCCGCGCCGCAGGACGACCGCCTCGTCCTGGCGAACCACCGCTTCGAGCTGATCCTCGTCGACCTGAAGCGCGGCACGCGGCGCGTCCTGGACCGGAGCGCGCACGGAAGGATCGCGGGGATCGCCTGGTCCCCGGACGGCCGCTGGATCGCCTACGGCATCGCGGAGGCACCGCACCGCTGCGTCCTGCGCGTGGTCCCCGCCGCGGGAGGGAAGCCCCGCACGGTCACGCGCACGGTCCTGCAGGACGCCGAGCCCGCCTTCGACCCCGAGGGGAAGTACCTCTATTTCCTGTCGTACCGCGTCTTCGATCCGGTCTACGACAACCTCCACTTCGAGCTCGGGTTTCCGCGCGGCGTGAGGCCGTACCTTCTTACGCTGCGCAAGGACCTGCGCCCCCCGTTCCCGCCGGAGCCGAAGACGCCCCCCCCGGGCGCCGCCGCGAACGGGAAGCCGAAGGGCGCCCCGAAGAAGCCGGGCCCCGTGGAGATCGACTTCGACGGGATCGAGGACCGCGCCGCCCCGTTCCCGGTCCCCGAGGGACGCTACACGCAGATCGCCGGGATCACCGGCGGGGCGCTCTTCCTCTCGTTCCCCGTTGAAGGCTCACTCGGCGAGGAGCGCGAGGACCCCCGTGCCGATCGCGGGACCCTGGAGACGTTCACCTTCGAGGAGCAGAATCGCGCGACGCTCGCCGAGGGGGTCGGCGGCTTCGCGGTCTCCGCCGACGCCAAGACCGTCCTGTACCGCGCGGGGAGCCGGCTGCGGGCGATTCCCGCCGGCGACAAGCCGCCCGACAAGGCATCTGGGGAGAAGCCGTCGCGCAAGAGCGGATGGATCGACCTGGGGCGCGTGCGTGCCGAGGTCGATCCGGCCCGGGAGTGGCCCCAGATGTTCCGCGAGGCGTGGCGCCTCATGCGGGACCACTTCTGGGTGCCGGACCTGTCTGGGGTGGACTGGAAGGCGGTCCTCCGGCGGTACCTCCCGCTGCTCGAACGCGTCGCGACCCGCAGCGAGTTCTCAGACCTGGTCTGGGAGATGCAGGGGGAGATGGGGACCTCCCACTGCTACGAGTCGGGGGGCGACTACCGAAGCGGCCCCGCCTGGCCGGTCGGGAAGCTGGCGGCCGAATTCGCCTGGGACCGCCGGCGCCGAGGGTACCGCGTCACGCGGATCGTCCGGGGCGACAGCGCCGAGCCGAAGGCGTCCTCGCCCCTGTCCGGGCCGGGCGTCCGGATCCGCGAGGGGGACGTGATCGTCGCGGTGAACGGACAGGCAACCCGCGCCGACCGCTCGATCCACGAGCTCCTGGTGAATCTCGCCGGCCAGGATGTCCAGCTGACCCTCGCCGGCGACCGCAACGTCCAGGTGAAGACCCTGCGCGGCGAGGAGTCGGCCCGCTACCGCGAGTGGGTCGATCGCAACCGTCTCTACGTCCACCGCGCCACGAAGGGGAAGGCGGGGTACGTCCACATCCCGGACATGGGGCCGCGGGGGTTCTCGGAGTTCCACCGGCAGTACCTCCCGGAGGTCGACCGCGGGGGGCTGCTGATCGACGTCCGGTGCAACGGCGGCGGGCACGTCTCCCAACTTCTGTTGGAGAAGCTGCGGCGCGAGCGGATCGGGTACGACGTGAAGCGCCACGGGCCGCCGGAGCCGTACCCGGCCGACTCCCCCGGCGGGCCGATGGTGTGCCTGACCGACGAGCAGGCGGGCTCGGACGGCGACATGTTCTCCCACGCCTTCAAGATGTACGGCCTCGGGCCGCTCGTCGGGACGCGCACCTGGGGCGGCGTCGTCGGGATCTGGCCCCGCCACGCCCTCGTCGACGGAAGCGTGACGACCCAGCCGGAGTTCTCGTTCTGGTTCCGCGACGTCGGGTTCGGGATCGAGAACCACGGGACCGACCCAGACGTCACGGTCGACCACGCCCCGCACGACGACCTCGCCGGTCGCGACGTGCAGCTCGAGCGCGCCACCGAGATCCTGAACGACCTCCTCAAAAAGCGCCCGCCAGGGCTGCCGGAGTTCGGCCCGCGTCCGAAGCTGCCGCTACCGAGGCGGCTGCAGGGAAGGTAGTCCCTCCCACTACCCCGGCGCCGTCAGTCGCCGCCGGCCGTCGGCGCTGAACGCCTCCGGGGGGGCGCCGGAGGCGCGCAGGGCGTCGAGCCCCACGCGGTCCCACAACTTGCAGGTCACGACCTTGTGCTTCTGGTCGAGCCCCTCGCAGTAGTTCGTGTACTCGCAGCGGCGGACCGCGGCGCCGCGGCCCTGCCGCGCCTTGAGGAACCAGTCGGGATCGGCGAGCGTGGCCCGCGCGGCGCCGACGATGTCCGCCTCGCCGTGCTTCAGGACCGCCTCCGCAATCTCGAACGTGCCGATCCCACCGACGGCGACGACGGGGGTCGGGAACCCCGCGCGGCGGATCGAGCGGCGGACCGCGGCGGCGGCGGGGAGGTTCCGGCCGAACGGCCCGCGCGCGTCCGAGATCACCGTCGGCATGCACTCGTACCCGCTGCGCCCCGTGTACGGGTAGACCGCCCAACCGACGTCGGGGCGCTTGGCGTCGTCGAACTTCCCGCCGCGAGAGAGAGACAGGAAGTCCATCCCCGCGCGGGCGAACTCGACGCCGAAGAAGCAGGCGTCGTCGAGCGTGCTCCCGCCCACCACGGACTCCTCGGCGAGGAACCGGCATCCGACCGCGAAGCCGCTCCCCGTGCGGGCGCGGACGGCGCGGTACACCTCCAACGGGAGGCGGACGCGGCGCTCCCGGGTGCCGCCGTACCCGTCGTCGCGCGTGTTCGTCGCCGACAGGAACGACGCCATCGTGTACGCGTGCGCGTAGTGGAGTTCGACCCCGTCGAACCCGGCCTTCCCGGCGCGCTCCGCGGCGGAGGCGAAGATGTCGGGCAGGAGCTTCGGCAGGTCCCGGACGTGCGGCAGGTGCATATCGGTGACGCGCTCGCGGTAGCCGTACCGCAGATCCTCCAGCTCGCGCGGCGCGAGGACTCCGTCGAGCGCCGCGTCGGGGAGGGAGGCGAGCCAGGAGCGCACCGCCCCCTCTTCGGGTGCCGGCCATCCCGTCGCGACGCGGCACGCCTCCCGGTGGGTGTCCGTGACCTTCAGGAACCGCTCGAAGAACTTCCCCGGCTCCGGGCGGCGCTTCACCGACAGGAAGTCGATGATCTGGATGAACAGCCTCGTGTGCCCGCCGCTCTCCTTGCGAACGGTCTCGACGAGAACCCCAAGCCCCGGCAGGAACCGGTCGTGCCCGATCCGCAGGAGCGGCCCGCTCGGGATGTCCCGCACGCCGGTCGCCTCGACGACCAGCGCCCCCGGTCGCCCCCGCGCGAACCGCCCGTACCAGTCGAGCACCTGCCGCGTGACGAACCCGTCCCCGGTCGCGCGCCACGGGACCATCGCGGGGACCCAGGTGCGCGATTCCAGGCGGACCGGACCGGCCTGCACCGGCGAGAAGAGTCGCGACGCCGCCGCCTCGCCCTCGGTGGGCCAGCGGGCCGCGGGGAGGGGATGGCGGATCCGTTCAGGCGGGTGCCACACCTACAAAGACCAATCCAGGTCCTTCGGACATTCCAACCCCACCCTCCCCGGCTCCGGAAACCTCACCCCGCACGCGCGGACGGCGGGCTTGATGTCGTTGACGAAATCCTGCATCGCCTCGCCGGAGTCGCGCTTCTTGAGGCCGACTTCCATCGCGTAGCGGTTGCCGGGGGTGCCGGGGCGGCCGAACGAGAGCATCCCGAGGCGGAACCACTTCTCGAAGAGGGGCTGCTTCACGTCCTCGTGGCGCCCCGTGCGGCACAGCCCGACGACGATCTTCTCGCCCAGGTCCTGATGGCCCCGCTCCTCGCCGATGATCTTGCGGATCACCTTCCGGTACGGCTCGAAGGAGCAGTTCTCGTACTCCTGCAGCTGCCAGAACCCGCCGCGGTCGTAGAGGAACTGCGCCATGGCGAGCTCGAACCACGACTCGGCGAACGGGACCGGCTTATCCGCGAGGCGCGCGGTCACCTTGGGCTCCACCGACTCCTTCGTGAACGAGCGGTACATCACCGCGACCGCCTGGTAGTGCTCGACCTCCTCGCGGATGTGCCAGGTCATGAACTGGATCCACTTCAGATCCGGCACGAACCGCAGGCCGTACCCGAACATCTGCGCGGCGGCGAGCTCGCGGTACGCCTGGGATTCCATCATCTGGACGAGTGTGCGACGGTACTCCTCCGTCATGTTTGGATGCGCGATCCGCTCGGACCGCGCGTCGGCAGGCTCCTGTCTCCTGACTCCCATCTTCTGTCTCCTTACCTTCACGCGGATCCCTTTCTGTCGGTTCGTAGCCTTTCTACAGGCCTTCCACCCAGAAGATGGCTCCCGATGATCTCGTCGACGTCGCCGACCGTCACGCCGCCGTACCAGACCCCCTCCGGGTAGACGACGATGGAGACCCCCAGGGAACACTGGTCGAGGCAGCCGGCGCGGTTGATCCGGATCTCTTTTTTGAGCCCCTTCGCGTGGATCGCGCCCTTGAGGCGATCGAGCACGTCGGCGGAGCCCTTGGCCGAGCAGCACCCGCGCGGGTCGTCGGGCTTGCGCTCGTTCTCGCAGATGAAGACATGATGGCGGAAGCGGCTCATTTCCCCGCCTCCAACAGGTGCCGTGCGATGATCAGGCGCTGGATCTCGGTCGTCCCCTCGTAGATCCGAAGGGCCCGTACGGCGCGGTATAGGCGCTCGACCGGATGCGCGGCAAGCATCCCGAGCCCTCCCAGGATCTGGAGCGCGTCGTCGACGATCCTCTGGGCCGCCTCGGTGGCGAACGACTTCGCCATCGCCGACTCCATCGTGATCCGCTCGGCGCCCCGGTCCTTCTCCCAGGCGGCGCGGTAGACGAGAAGCCGCGCGGCGGCGAGGTCGGTCGCCATCCGCGCCAGCTTGTCCTGGACCATCTGGAACTCGGCGAGCGGCTTGCCGAACTGGACGCGCGCGCGCGCGTGGGCGACCGCCTCGGAGAGCGCCCGCGCCGCCATCCCGCACGCGGCGGCCGCGACGGTCGGCCGCAGCCGGTCGAGCGTCCCCATCCCGACCTTGAACCCCGCCCCCTCCGCCCCGATCCGCGCGGACGTCTCCACCCGGCAGTCGGTGAAGGAGATCTCCCCGAGAGGATGCGGCGCGGAGAGGACCTGCGGCCCCTCGAAGTTCAGGCCACGCGCGTTCCCCTCGACCAGGAAGCAGGAGATCCCGCGGTTTCCTTTCGAGGGGTCCGTCGCGGCGAAGACGCAGTAGTAGTCCGCGATCCCGGCGTTCGAGATCAGCGTCTTGCGGCCGTTGAGAAGGTACGCCCCGTCGTTCCGGACCGCCGTGGTCTTCAGGGAGGAGACGTCGGAGCCTGCCCCCTCTTCGGTCATCGCAAAGGCGGCCATCGCCTCCCCGCGCGCCACCGCCGGGAGCCAGTGGCGGCGCCTTGCCTCGTCCCCGGCGAGAGTGACCGGCATCGAGCCGAGGCACTGGAGCGCGAAAACGGCGTCCGCCAGGGGAGAGGCGGCCGCGAGCGCCTCGCGGATCAGGCACAGAGCGCGCAGGTCGGGGCCGTCCGCGCTCCCGCCGTACGCGGGAGGGAGGGCGTGGGCGATCCAGCCCCCCTTGCCCAGGAGCGCCAGGATCTGCCGCGCCTGGACGCGCGCCTTCGCGTCGGTTTCCGCGGGAGGGAGCGTCGCGATTTCGCGAAGCGCGAACGCCCCGACCCTGGCGGCGAGGGAGGTGTGGCGCTCATCGAGGAACGCCCGTACCCCCGCCGGATCAGGCCCCCACGGTGGGGTCCCTTCTGTCTCCTGTCTCCAGTCTCCTGTCTCCAGTCTCCTGTCTCCTTGCTTTTTCACTCAAACCTCGGCTCCCTCTTCTGCCGGAACGCCTCGTTCGCCTCGCGGAAGTTCTTCCTCTCCATGAGGAGCGCCTGGACCTCCGCCTCGGCCTGGAGGGCGTCGTCGAACGTCATCGACACCTCGCGGTCGAGCATCTGCTTGGTCATGCCCAGCGCCTCGGAGGGGCCTCGCGCGAGACGCTCCGCCCATGCGCGCGCCTCGGCGAGGAGCGCATCCTGCGGGACGACCCGGTGATAGAGCCCGATCCTCTGCGCCTCCTGCGGATCGACGAACTCCCCGGTCATCAGGAGCTCCGTTGCGCGCCCCAACCCCACGAGGCGCGGCAAGAGCCACGCCGCCCCCATGTCCGCCCCCGACAGGCCGACCTTGACGAACAGGAACGCGATCTTCGCGGAGGGGGAGGCGATCCGGATATCGCACGCGCTGGCGATCACCGCGCCGGCGCCGGCGACCACTCCATTCAGCGCCGCAACAACCGGTCTGCGGCAGCGGCGGATCGCGCCGATGAGGTCGCACGTCAGGCGCGTGAAGGCGAGGAGCTCCGCGCTGGGCCGTCCCAGGAGCTGTCCGATGATCTCCGACACGTCCCCCCCGGAGCAGAACCCGCGCCCGGAGCCGGTCAGAACGACCGCGCGGACGCCCGGCTCCGTGTCCAGCGCCCGGAACGCCTCCGTCAGATCCCGGTAGACGTCGAAGGTGAGCGCGTTGAGCCGGTCGGGCCGGTCGAGCGTGAGGACCGCCACGCCCGAGGCGCCGGGAGGATCGTACCGGAAGGAGTTCGCGCGGATCGCCATCACGCCCCCTTGCGCATCTCCAGCGCATCCCGCAAGCGGTCGAGCGAACGCGCGACCTCGACCTGCGAGCGGCGCGGCATCCCCCCCAGGATACGGCCGAGCGCGCGCTCGTGGCGCGCCACCTGCGCGCGCGCGGCGCGGCGGCCCGCGGGGGTCAGCCGCAGCACGACCGAGCGGCGGTCGGACGGTGCGAGCGAACGCGCGACCAGCCCGCGCGCGACCAGCCGAGAGACGATTCCCGTGACGTTCCCAGCGGTCACCAGAAGCGCGCGGGAGAGCGCCCCGGCGGTCATCCCCTCCGGGTGGCGCGACAGCTGCGCCAGGACGTCGAACTGCGGCAGCGTCGTGGCTTGGTCGATCCGCGCCTGCGCATGCTGGACGTGGCGCAGGACGAGGCCGTGGCACTTCGCCAGGCGCACCCACAGCGCCGCGGCGGATTTGCCGGTCACGCGATCACCGCCGTCCCCTCGATCTCCACCTTCGCGCCGGGCTCCAGGAGCGCCTTCACCTCGACCAGCGCCATCGCCGGGAAGTGGCGCCCCATGACCGCTCGGTACGCCTCGCCGATCGCGCGGCGATCCGCGATGTACTTCCGCTTGTCGGTGACGTAGATCGTCAGGCGCGCGAGGTCCTTCGGCCGCCCCCCCGCCTCGCGCACGACGGCGACGACGTTTTCCAATCCCTTCCGGAACTGGCACGGGAAATCCTTGCAGACGATCCGGTGCGAGGCGTCCCAGGCGACCTGCCCCGCGACGAACAGCAGGCGCCCCCCCGCCGGACAGAGGATCCCGTTCGAATACCCCTTCGGCGCCCCGAGCGCAGGGGGATTGACGATCTCCTGTCTCCTGTCTCCCGTCTTCTGTCTCCTTTTCCTCTTCAATTCCCCCTCCCCCCATCCAACGCGACCGCCTGCCCATGAATCGCTCCCGCGGCGCCCGTACATAGGAACGCGACCACGCCGGCCACCTCCTCGGGCCGCAGGAACCTCCCCTGGGGCCCCAGGCGCTCGAACGCGGCGCGGATCTCGGCCTCCGGACGGGCCGTCCTCTCGGCGACGCGTGCGATGTTGCGACCGGTCATGTCGGTATCGACGTACCCCGGGCAGACCGCGTTGACGGTCACCCCCTTGCCCGCGACCTCCGCGGCGAGGGAGCGCGTCAGCCCAACCAGGGCGTGCTTGGCCGCGGCGTACGGGGCGATGTAGGGGGCCCCGTGCAGCCCTGCGACCGAGGCGATGTTCACGACGCGCCCCCAGCCGCGCTCGAGCATCCCCGGCAGGAGCGCCTGCGTGCAGAGGAACGCGCTCGTGGCGTTCCAGGCGAACATCCGGTTCCACTCCTCGAGGGTCACGCGAGAGAACGGGTCCGAGGACGACCCTCCGGCGTTGTTCACGAGGATGTCGGCCCCCCCCAGGGCCGCGCGCGCCTTGTCGGCGAGCGTCCGCACGGAGGACGCCTCCGTGACGTCGCACGCGAGCGCGTGCGCCTCGGTCCCCGCCTCCATCAACGCGCGCGCGAGCTCCTCCAACGGACCCTGCGTGCGCGCCACCAGAAGCAGCCGCGCCCCCTCCGCGGCAAGCGCGCGGGCGGCAGCCGCCCCGATCCCGCGGCTGGCGCCGGTGACGACCGCCCCCTTCCCGCGCAACGTCATGCCATTACTTTAAATCTAAACTATCTTCCCGTCAAACCCGCAACCGCCTCCGCCAGGATCGCCCCGAGAATCGCTGCCGTCCGTCGGCCCTCCTCCGCCGTCGCCTCCGCGGGCCAACCGAAGTACGCCTCCGGCCCGCCCGCCTCGCCGAACGTCCGCTTCCCCTCGCGGATCGCCTTCGAGAGCGACACGGGGTTCGGCGGGAGGCGCTTGCGAATCTCCTCGCGCACCAGGTCGGGCCTCTCGGCCATCACGACCGACCCCTCGAAGCGCCCCGCGTGGCACGCGCCGCTCTTGAACTCGTCCGTCAGGCGCGTCACCCACGGCTTGCGCGTGATGTCGGGGAACGCCACCGCCAGAAGCCGCTCGGACCGGATCGCGGAGGCCATCGCCTCGATCGAGACGATGTGGGAGGGGTCCAGATGCGCGGAGGCGATCGCGAGCGTCTTCACCCCTTGCGCGGCGAGCGACCGGGCGATGTCGACCAGGAGCGCCGTCGCCGTCTCGGGGCGGATCGACACGGTCCCCGGGAAGGACGCGCCGTACCCCGCCGACGTGTAGGCAAGTGGCGGCAGGAGAAGCGCCTCGTGCCCCCTCTCCGACAGAAGCCGCGCCCCCTCGCGCGCCATCCCCTCGGCGATGATCACGTCGGTCAGGAGAGGAAGGTGCGGCCCGTGCGCCTCGACGGCGCCGACCGGCAGAACCGCCACGAGCCGCGCGCGGTCGAGCGCCTCGACCTCCTTCCAGGTCATCGTGGCGAGGGTGTGGACGCCCACGCCCCGATTCTCTCCTGTCTCCCGCCTCCTGTCTCCTGACTCCTATACTTTCCGAATGCCCTTCTCCCCCCCCGAATCATTCAACCTCGCCGATTACTGCCTCGACGCGCGGGTCCGGGAAGGGCGCGGCGGACGCACCGCAATCCTCTGCGGGGAGCGGCGCCTGACGTATACGCAGGTCCAGGCGCTCGCCAACCGGTTCGGGAACGTCCTCACCTCCCTCGGCGTCCGGCAGGAGGAGCGGGTCCTGATCGCGCTGCCGGACATCCCGGAGTTCCCCGCCGCCC
>JACQRN010000073.1 GCA_016206515.1 Planctomycetota bacterium
CGGCATAGCAGACGAGGTAGAAGATGGCGAGCCGCGTCGCGGCGATGGGGGACGTCTCGACCGCCGCGAGCGCGGCGGCGGCGAAGCCGGCATGGGCGATCCCCGAGTACGCCAGGAGCCGCTTGAGCGACCGCTGCGACAACGCCCCGAGCGAACCGACCAGGATCGAGAGGGCGGCGAGAACCCAGAGGAGGCACGTGCGGGTGTCCGCAGGGGCGCCGGCGGGGACGAGGAGCCGGAGGGCGAGCCCGACCCCGCCCAGCTTGAACCCCCCGGAGATCCAGGCGGACGCCGCTCCCGAGGCGCCCTCGATCGCATCGGGCACCCAGTGGTGGACGGGCGCCAGTCCCATCGTGAAGGCGGCGCCGATCCCCCAGAGAAGCAGGACCAGCGTCGCCAGCGGCGCGCCGGACGCCGAGGGCTCGGGGAGGGAGAGGGTTCCGGTGGCTCCCCATCGCACGGCCGTCCCATACAGCAGGCACGCGCCGGCGAGCGCGCCGAGAAGGGCCATCTTGAGCGCTCCCTCGCAGGCGAGGAGGGAGCGGCGCTCCGACGCCGCCATCGCGGCGGAGGCGAGCGTGGCGGTCGCGAGGCCAACGAGCAACAGCATGAGGTCCCGCGATGCGACCAGCAGCAGTGCCCCGAGGGTCGCCAGGAGGAGCAGGCCCGCCTCTGTCGGCAGGGAGGCACGACCACCGCGGTGGTCGTCGCGCAGGGAACCTGCTCGGAGGGGGCCGGTGAGAAGGGAGAGGGCGGACAGAGCGCACAAGAGGACCCCCGCGCCGAGAAGCCGCGCCTGCGCGTCCCAGACCACCGGCGCCGGCGCCCGGCCGCCGTCCACGGCGGGGAGGGGCGCCCGTACGACCATCCACAGCGCGAGCGCGAGGGGGATCGCGACGCAGACGGTCGCCCCCGCGCGATGGGACCGGGATCTCCCCGCGCCCAGGAGCGGCGTCGCCGCGCCAGCGGCCCCCACGAGGAGGAACGGCGCCGCCCCGTCCATATGCGACAGTGCGATCACGCGCCTCCCACCAACCTGCGCAGCGCCTCGACCGGAAGGGAAAGGAGCCAGGACGGGAACAGGCCGATGACCAGGAGCGCGAGGCCGAGCGCCGCGACGGCAACTCGCTCGTGAAGGCCAGACCGGACCCACTCTCCCGTCCCCTCCTGGGGCGCGAGGAAGAGGATCTGGCGAAGCGCCGGCACGAGAACCGCCGCCCCGAGAACGAGGCTCACGCCCGCGGCGACGGCGGCCCACGGGTACGCCCCGAGAACGCCTGCGAGGACCGTGAATTCCCCGACGAACCCCGCCAGCCCCGGCACCGCGAGGGAGGAGAGGCACAGGACGCCCCACGCCACGGCCAGGACCGGGTCGTTCTCCGCAAGCCGGCCCTGGTCGGCGAGGCGCCGGGAATGGCTTCGTTCGATGAGGGCCCCCGCGACGAAGAAGAGTCCGCCCGTCGCGAGGCCGTGGGAGACCAGGTGGAAGACGGCTCCCTGCGCCGCGCAGATCCCCCCGGCGAAGATTCCCATCATGGCCAGCCCCATATGGCTCACGCTGAAGTACGCGATCCTCTTCTTGATGTCGCACTGCGCCATTGCGTTGAGCGCGCCGTGCACCGCGCCGACCGCCGCGATCGCCACGAGCGCGGGTGCGTACGAGCGCGAGGCGTTGGGGAAGAGCCCCCATCCGACCCGGAGGAACGCATACGCGCCCATTTTCAGGAGCACCCCCGCCAGAAGGATCGAGCCGGCGGTCGGCGCCTCGACATGCGCGACCGGGAGCCAGGCATGGAGCGGGACGAGCGGGACCTTCACCGCGAATCCGACGGCGAACAGGAGGAACGCCGCGGCGGGGAGCACCGCTCCGGTGCGGGCGCGGGCGGTGAGGTCGGCGATCCCGGTCGTGCCGGCCACCGAGGCGACCCACGCCGTCCCGGCGAGGAGGAGCACGCTTCCGCATGCCGCATAGAGGAAGAACCGGGTCGCGGCCGCCCGCGCGGGGGCAGGTCTCCCTTGCCCTCCCCACCTCCCGATCAGGAGGGCCATCGGGACCAGGACGGCGTCCCAGAACAGGAGAAACAGGAACAGGTCCGCCGCCAGGAACGTCCCGAGGAGGAGCCCCTCCATCGCCAGGAGGAGGCCGTGGAACAGGCGCCTCCCCTCGGACAGGGAGGCTGGCGCCGAGAGGATCGCCACGGGGACGAGAAACGTCGTCAGGAGAACCAGCGGACGGCTCAATCCGTCGACATGCAGGGCGAACCGCACGGGCAGCCCCGGCAGGAGGGGCCATGGGACGGACCACGATCCCTCCGCGGGGAGGAGGATCGCGAGCGCCAGGGGGAACGCGGACAGGAGGAGCGCGCCGTACTTCGCCGCGCGCTCCGGCAGGAGCCCCAGCAGGAGCGCCAGGAGGATCGGACACGCCACGAGCAGGGGGAGGTGGGCGGTCATCCGGCGGCTTTCGCGAGGAACGTCCAGAGTGCCGCAGCCCATGCCGCCGTCACGAGGGTCCAGGCCGCGTACGCTCCGAGACGCCCCTCGCCGATGTCGCCGAGTCCTCTCCCCGACCGCGCCACCAGCGCGCCCGCGAACGAGATCCCGGTATCGATCAGGAGCCGGTCGACGCACGCCCAGACCAGCGTGGCGAACCTCCGCGTCGGACAGGCCACGTATCGCTGGAGGACCCGGCCCACGAGTACGGTCCGGCCCGGATCCTGGACGCCGCGGGGGGAACGGCCGGCACACGACGCCAGGAGCACCGTGGCAGCCGCGCCCAGCATCAGGAGGAGGATGCCAAGGTTCCCGGCCAGGACGAGCAGGAGCATCATCGCGGCGAGGAGGTTGATGTAGGCGTAGCACCGGCCGCGCCCGTCCTTGGGGTCGAGGTACCCCTGGCTGAAGATCGCGACCGCGAGGGAGATCAGGCAGACCCGGCGCGCCATCGGGACGGACTGCTCATCGAGACGCAACGTCAGGGGGATCTCGAACGCCTCCGTCCGGATCCACTCCGAGCGCAGCGTCTGTGCGGTCTTGCGATCACGGGAGGGGAGGAGGAGGGAACCCGATAGGGAGACAGCCAGCGCGAGGACGCCAAGGAAGGTCGCAAGCCGCTGGCTGCGAATGCGCAAGAGGGCGCACAGTACCGCGCCCACCACAGGGGGGAGCAGGAGCAGGGCGACGGCGCCGGAAGCGCTCACCGGGCCATGGGATGCGTCGGGAGGCGGGCGCGCTCGCGCGGCCAGGCGGACATGGCGGGACATCGTCCCCGGCCTGGCAGGCGGGGTCAAGGCGGGCCGGGTAGCGCCTGGCGAGCCGGTCGGCGTGGCGCACGGGGGTCGAATCGATCGCGCGGCTGGAGAAGTACGGGGCGTAGGGTAGAGTTGGAACGGCATGTTGACGAAGCGCGAAATCGAGCGGTACCGCGCTACTCCCCCGGAGGAGAGATTTCACGAATCGATCGAGCTGATGCGCTGGGCATGGGAGTCGCTCGATGAAGGAGGCCCGGAGCGCGCCGCACGGCGGTGGGAGTTGATCCGCCGTCAGCACGACCTCGCCTCGGAACGCCTGGAGGCGGCGTTCCGAGGGATGGCGTGAATCCGCCGCTCCTGTCGCTTCTGGAGAAACTTGTTGGGATCCTCGACCGGGAACAGATCCCGTACCTGGTGATGGGGGGGATCGCCGTCCGCTTCTGGGGGCTTCCGCGACCGACCTACGATCTGGATCTGACCCTCTCGATCCCGCCTGGGCAGGTTCCTGCGTTCTGCCGGAGGCTGGAGGCGGAGGGGTTTACCGTCCCGGAGGTCCACGCGCGCGGATTCGTCGACACGCTCGCCGGGATGCGCAAGATCGGCGTCCTCCACCACGACGGCACGCGCGAGATCCGCGTCGACCTGTTCCTCGTCACGACCCCGTATCAGGAAGCCGCGTTCGGGCGGCGCCTCCGCAAGCGGCTGGACGGCATGGAGGCGTGGATCCCCACCCCCGAGGACCTGATCCTGCACAAACTCATCGCGGGACGGGACCGCGACCTTGCGGACATCAGCGACGTCCTCGTCCTCAACCCGGACGTCGACCGCACGTACCTCGAGAAGTGGGCGCAAGCCCTCGGCGCGGCCGACCTTCTCGCTCGAAAACTGAGGGAATCGGACGCGGGGTAGGGCCGCACGTCGCTGGGTGCGTGCGCCGCGATCGTGCAGCGCGTAATCTTGACGCAGTGAAGAAACTCGCCATCGTGAGTTCTGACGGTACGAGCGCGACATGGTTCCTGTGGATCAAACGAAGGCATGCGCATTCTTCTGGCTCGCGGCAAGACTCTTCGGCAAAAACGAAGGGGCGCGGTATGAGGCGCATGCCTCCAGAATGGAGCGTGTTCTCCAGCCAGGCCAGAGGCAATCGGCGCGGAACGGATAGCCTTGATCGGTGTTTCACAAGTGTTACACTGTTTGCAGCGCCCCATGCCCACCACCCACCCCCGGATCAACGCGGTGCTGGAGCCCCAGCTCTTCTACGCTGTCGAGCGACTCGCGAAGGCGCGCGGGGTCTCCCTGTCCCAGGAGGTGCGCGATCTCGTCAAGGAGTCTCTCGAACTGATGGAGGACGCAGGCTGGGAGGCGATCGTCGAGGATCGGAGAAAGTCGCCCGGCAAGCCCGTCCCCCACGCCGAGGCGAGGCGCCGACTCGGCTTGTAGGGGCGCGTGTCCGGCTACCAGGTTTTCTATCGTCCCATCGTCGTCGAGCATGACCTGTCGGCGCTTCCTCGCAATATGCAGAGGCGCGTCCTGCGCGCCGTCGAGAGCCGCCTCCTGACACAGCCGGACCGCTACGGCGAGCGCTTGCGCAGGTCCCTTCTGGGGCTCTGGAAGATCCGGGTGGGGGACTACCGCGTCATCTACGAGATCCGGGGCCGCGACGTCCACATCTGGGCGGTCGGCATCCGCCGGGACGCCTACGACACGATCGCACGGCGGCGGCAGACGTAGCCTCGGCAGCCGGCACGGCGGCGGTGCGGTCGCCCGAATCTGTCCGGCCCCGCCTGTAGTCTCGCCTTTGTGCCCGCGAACCTTTCGTTCAGCGCGCATGCCCTGGACCAGGGGGCGCGGCCAATACCGTTCGGCACGTTTCATGCGTAGTCGTCACTCGCGCTTCTGATGTGTCCCGGCGGGTCTTCTGCAGGCAGGGAATGGCGGGGTCCTGGGTTCCGGGTGAGATGAAGAGACGA